>CAIQJD010000847.1 GCA_903872005.1 uncultured bacterium
GAAATCGCCCAGGAAGGAGAAGGCGCGCGCCGCGATGGGTTCGGGCTGGCTGTGAACGATGCGATAGTTGCCGCAATCGGGCACGTTGATATACACCGCGAAGTCGGTCACGTGGGCTTGATCGGCGGTGACATAGAACTCGATTGCGCCGTCGCTGTTCTGCCAGAAGCCGGCCAGGGGGGCCGGCGTAGGCGTTGGCGTCACGGTCGGCGTTCTGGTAGGCGTGGCCGTGGCCGTGGGCGATTGCGCCGGCGTGGCGGTCGGCGTGAGCGTGGGCGGCGTCCCGCCATACTGGCGCAAGATCAGGGGGAGCCAGACGCGCCGGCTCATGTTGGGCGAGGTGGTCATGTATGGTGCAGTTGCCACCAGCGCGTAGGGTTGTGGCCCCTGCGGGACTGTGGCGCCGCGCACTAGGATCAGATAGGCGCCGGCCGTCGGCGCGGCGACGACGACCTGCTCGGTGTTGTTGGCGCGATCCCAGTATGGCTTGCCATTGCCCAGGAGATGCGAACCGTCGGGCGCAATCACCTCCAGATCGAGGTCATTGACCAACGTTTTGGCCGCGCCGGGGGCGGCGGGGTAGTCGGTCCAGCAGAGGGTGACTGCTAGGCGCGTGCCGGCCGGCGCAGTGACCGTGATGTAGACCGTGTAGCTTACCACGCTGCCGGTGGCGAGACCGCCGGCGGCGTCCCAATAGACGAGGCGCTGGTTTGGGTTCAGGGCGAGCGCGTTCATCAGGTCCACGCGCCCGAAGCCTTCCACATTGTTGGGTAATGTCGCGGGAATCTCGCGCGCCGCGCCGGCGCCATATTGGCCGGGGGTGATATTCTGCGCGCCGCTAATGAGCGTGGCCTTCATCAGAGCGGCGCTGGGATTCGAGAGGCGTTGCGCGCTGGTGTAGAACTGGCGCACCAGGGTGGCTGCGCCGGCGGTGAGCGGGGTCGCCATGCTCGTGCCGCCATTGTAGACATAATAGTTGTCGTGGATGCCCCAGCCGACGCCAGCGCCGGCGGCCGCGGAGCGCGCCGAGATGATGTCGGTGCCTGGCGCGACCACTTCGGGCTTGATGCGACCGTCGTCCGTGGGGCCGCGGCTGGAGAAGGCGGCCATGCCGGCGATGTTGTTGGAAATGTAGTCATCGTGGATGGGATTGACCGGGAAGCGCGCTTCCCAGGAGCCGATGCCCCAGGGGTAGTTGCTGTAGCCGCCGAAGCCGGAGCTGGGCGGGCGGTTGTTCTCGGTAGCGCCCACGCTCAAGGGGTTCTTGGCGGTGGCCGGCGAAAGGATCTGGTCGAGATCAATGACCCCGTCCGCGTTGGCGTCAATGCCGGCGTTGCCGGCCGCGAAAAGGAGCAGCGAAGTGGGGTTGAGCCACATGAACTCGTCGGCGTAGGCGGAGGCCGTGTCATAGCCGCCATAGGTGTAGTTTGGCGAGACGCCGCCGGTCGGATGGCCCCAACTACTGCTATGGATGCGCGCGCCATCCGTATGCGCCGGCCCAAAGAGGAGCTTGAGATCGGTGGGCGTTTGCAAGCCGCCGCCGCCGGTCAATAACGATTGGAAGATGAGGCTGGCTTCGGGCGCAATGCCGGCAAAGGATGAGGCGTAGTCGTGGGTCAGCGGATTGGAGCCGGAATTGCGGCCGCTGCCCAGGACGGAGCCGGCGACGTGGGTGCCGTGCCCATTGGGGTCATCCCATTGCCCGGCGCGTCCCCAGGTATAGGCTTTGATGAAGCGGTCGCGGAAATCGAGATTGAGGCTGGCCGCCGAGCCGGTATCCAGGCCGGTATCGGTGATGTCCACAATCTGGCCGGCTCCATACAGGTTGACGCCGGCGCCGGTCAGCGTCGCCCAGGCGGAATTGACCTGCATGATGGGGCGAGCGCGGTCGTTGGCGAGCTGCATTGGCAGGTCTGGCTCGATCCAGGCTACGGCCGGAAGGAGCGCCAGGTCGGTGATGCGGGCGGCCGGCATGAAGACCTTCAGCGTGTCGCCGAACAGGTTGCTGCTGGCGCGCTCTTGAATCTGGCCGGCCCAGCCCAGGATGGCCGGCGCGGCGGCGTCGGCCGACTCGCCGGGGAAGAGGCGCACGGCGAGGGATACGGTCTCTGTGCCGTTGAGGGCATCGAGCGACGGCTCGATCTTGTAGATGGGCAGGTAGGGGCCGACCCAGCGCACATGGGGGAGCGCGCCGGCGACGGATAGCGGCGCATCGCGCAGGCGGACGGCATAGGCGCGGTCGGGGATATAGTGGAGCAGCTCGATGCCGGCTGCGGCGACAGTCGCTTTCCAGGATTCCTGCACCGGGCCATCGAATTGCAGCAGATAGACCTGGTTGTCGGGCGCGGCTTGCAGAAGGCGCGCCGGCGCGTGGAGGGCAGCCGGTGGGCCGGCCAGGGGATCAAAGGCCATGCGCGCCAGGTAGATGATCGCATCGGCATCCTGGGCAGGCGTCGCGGCGCTGGCTGGCAAAGCCAGTCCCAGCAGCAGCAAGAGAGCCGGCGCCAGCAGGCGCATCCAGTTCTTTTTCATTCTGTGACCTCCAATAGTCGGCGCGCCGGCAGAGTGGCGGCGCCACCGTGCAGCATGCATTATACCCTATGACGCAGAATCTGGCCGAAGGTGACGCATCATGTGACGGATGCCTGGCCGGCGGTCAATTCCTTGATGACCGCGGCGAAAGCGGCCCGGCGATCCACAGGTATTTCCACAGAAAAGCGCACCACGTCCGCGTATTCGGCGGCGAGAATGGTCGCTTCGTGGGGCGCGAGGATGCGCTGGAATGCGTCGTGAAAGTGATAGGCCAGCGTGACCGAGAGCCGGCAACGCAGCACGCGCTCGCCGCGCGGCAGGGCCGCGACGGCGGCGCGGGCGACGCCGCCATAGGCGCGCGCCAGGCCGCCGGTGCCCAGCTTGATGCCGCCGAAGTAGCGCGTGACCACGACGGCCACGTCGCCCAGGCCGGAGGCGTGCAGGGCGGCCAGCGCCGGCGGGCCGGCCGTGCCGCCTGGTTCGCCGTCGTTGTGGCAGGCGTAGCGCGCGGTTGGCCCGAAGCCGAGGAGATAGGCCCAGACGTGGTGGTGGGCGTCGGGGAACTCGGCCGAGGCGCTCTGTATGAAGTCCTCCGCTGTGGCTTCGCTGGCGGCCAGGCCGGCGACGCCAATGAAACGGGAGTTCTTTTCGAACATTTCGCTGCGGCCCATGCCGGCGGGGATCGGGTAACGGTCAGTCATACTGCCTCTCGACTCAGCGAAACTCCATGCCCAAGAGTGCGTATTCTTTGTTGAAGCCGGTCTTGCGATAGAAAGCCAGGCCGGGGGCGTTGTCCAGCTCTGCTCCGACTTCCAGCTCGTCCATACCGTGGGCCAGGGCTTCCTCTCGGGCGCGTTGGATCAAAGCCTGGCCGACGCCGGCGCGTCGGGTGTGGCGATCTACGACCAGCTCGTTGATGAGAGCCGCGCCGCCGGGGTGCGTCGGCGTGGCGTAGAAAATGAGGGACATGAACGCGATCGGCTTCTCGTCTTGGGTGGCGACGAGGTTCAGGTAGAATTCCGGGCGAGCGTCCATGCGTTGGAAGGTGGCTTCCAGCGTGGCGAAATCCAGGGGTTCGTAAGCCTGAACGTTGTCGTAGAGTTGTGTCAGCAGGTCGTAGACGGCCGGCAGGTCATGGGGCGCACAAGGGCGTATGTTCAGTGACATGAGCTTCTCCAATGATTTGACAATGGGCAGACACAGGTGTACACTGGCCTCGCGGCGAACGTCACAAAAGCGAAGGGTTATATGGACGAAGGCAATTCTCCCAGTGTGAATAGTGGCCAACGTCGGCCGGCTCGGAAAGTGAGTGTAGCGGGTGAAGGTGATGCTGTGATATAAGCCTGTTGGATGCTCTTTGAAGATTGCGCGCCCCCGCTGCTCTTGTTTCCCAGAGGCCGGCCGGGGGCTTTTGTTTTGCCGGTTCCGCCTATCTCATGCAGGAGCGTGTACCATGATCGCAATCTTCAAGAGCGTTGAATGCGGCCTGCAGCAGGTCGAAGAGATCGTGGATGGCGTCTGGATCAATGTGGTGGATCCTACGCCCGAAGAGGCGACCCAACTGAAAGAGTTGGGCATGCCTACCGATTTCATCACGTATCCCCTGGATGTTGACGAGCGCGCTCGCAGCGAAAAGGCCGGCGATTGCATCCTCGTCGTCGTCCGTATCCCCCATTTCCGGGGCTTTGGATCTGATATTCCCTTCATCACCATCCCACTGGGCATCGTCATTGGTCAGGGATGGGTCATCACGATTTGCAAGTACGAGAGCGAAGTGGTCAAGGAGTTTGTGGGCAACACGCGTGGACTTTCGACCACGAAACGCTATCGCTTCGTCTTGCGCCTGCTGCTTCATGTGGCGACCAAGTATTTGAACTACCTGCGGGTCATCAACAAGAATGTAGATGTCCTTGAGGACAAACTGCAAAGCTCCAGTCGCAATAAAGAAGTGCTGGAGCTGCTCAAGTACCAGAAGAGTCTGGAATATCTCTCGACCGCGTTGCGCTCCAATGAGCTGATGATGGAGCGTATGCAAAAGAACCGGCTCTTGACCGCCTTTCCTGAAGACGAGGATTTGCTGGAAGATGTGATTACCGAGAATCAGCAAGCCATTGAAATGACGAGCATCGCCGCGAATATCTTGAGTTCGATGATGGATGCTTTCGCTTCGATGGTGTC
>CAIQJD010000848.1 GCA_903872005.1 uncultured bacterium
CGCCGAACAGATCGCCGAGGGGTGGGAGCAGGAGAGCGGCGTCATTGCCAGCGACCTGATCGCCGCCCTGCCGGCGACCCTGGATCGGCTACGCGGATAGAAGCAGAACCTCCCGCAGGTTTTAGGAAACTTGCGGGAGGTTTTTGTTTACGCCTGCGCCTTTGTGCCGCATTCCGGGCAGAACTTGGCCCCTGGCGTGAGTTTAGCCCCGCATTCGGTGCAATGCTTGACCGACTGAATCTTGGCCCCACATTCCTGGCAGAACTTGGCATTGGCCGGCTGCGGCGCGCCGCACTGCGGGCAGGTGGCGCGTACCGTCTCCTTCCAGGCGGCCTTGTCCACTTTATCTTCCTCGGCCGTTTGCGCCTCTTCCCAGACTTCCTGCACAGATTTGCTGGCTTGCGCCGCCGACGCTTCGACGCCCAGGTCCGGCGCGCAATTCTTGCACAGACCCCGCTTCTGGTTCCAACAGCTTTTGCGGCAGACCCAGGATTGGCAGCGCGGGCATTGGATGAATTCGGGGCGCACCTCTTCCTGCGCTTTCTCAAGGGCCGTGTCATGGGCCTTTTGCCAGCCGGCCGAGCGCACCTGCTCGCTCACGTTGGCTACGCTGCCGAAGATGCCGCCGAAGAGGCCGCTGGCCGTATTGAGGGCCTGTGTCGCCATGCCGGTCGCCGAAGGCTGAAACCGGGTGCGGAAGTCGCGCCCGCAGCGGTCGCAATGAAACTCAAATTGGAAGCCGCGGTCGGTGCTCATATCACTATAGTTGGAAGTGAATTCCATGGTGTCGCCCATCAAATAGCTCCTATCGCGTAAGTGTTCAACACCCGCAGGTTTTCTTGTCCTGCGGGTGGTTCTGTCTTAGAACATGCTCAGTTGCTCTACCTTCACGGGGGGCGGCTCCGGCGGGCCGGCTTTCTTGGTCTTGTCGAACTCGGCCAGGAGGCCGGGGAGCTTGGCGAAGTCCTCTTCAATCAGGGCACGATACTTCGGCTGGTGCAGCGCCGCGGCCGGGTGGAACATCGGGAAGTAGAGCACGTCGCCCGTGCGCTTGGCCTGGCCGTGGATGCGCGAGATGCTTTGGCCGGCGAAGTAGCGCGCCATCGAGAAGCGGCCCAGGGTGATGACGACGCGCGGCTTGATCAGGGCAATCTGGCGATCCAGGTAGCTCTGGCAGGCTTGAATTTCATCGGGCAGGGGGTCGCGGTTGCCGGGCGGCCGGCATTTGATGACGTTGCAGATGTAGACGTCTTTGCGCTGCATGCCGATGCCGGCCAGCAGCTCGTCGAGGAATTTGCCGGCCGCCCCAACGAAGGGGATGCCCTGCTGGTCTTCGTGATAGCCGGGCGCTTCGCCGATGAACATGATGCGGGCGGTTTCCGGCCCATCGCCGGGGACGGCTTTGGTGCGCCCCTTGCCCAGATCGCACAATTGACAGCGGCGGACTTCGTCATATAATTGCGTAAGCTCGGACATGGCGTCCTCCTGAGCAAGGTGTGATCGCGCGGCCCAACGGAGGGCATTATACAACAGAGGTGGGCTGCCTTGAAAATCCGAGGTAGAGGAGTGCGGCATGTCTGATACCCAGGTATTCCCGCCGGCCTACGCCGTCACGGTCGAGCGCGATGTCCCGATCCCCATGCGCGACGGGACGATCCTGCGCGCCGACATCTATCGGCCGGCGGCCGAGGGCCGCTTCCCCGTGCTGGTCGAGCGGGTCTGCTACGAGCTGGTCAGCCGCTGCGCCGGCAACGGCGACTATTACGCCCGCCGGGGCTACGTCGTCGTGGGCCAGAACGTCCGGGGAACCTTCGCCTCGGCCGGGCGCTTCGACCCCTTGCGCGACGATGGCTGGGGGATGCGCCGCGACGGCTACGATACCATCGAGTGGGCCGGCGCGCAGCCCTGGGCCGACGGCAAGGTCGGCATGTTGGACGGCTCCTATTCCGGCTCGACCCAGTACGCCGTCGCCCCGACCCGCCCGCCGCATCTGACCGCGCTCTTCGTGCGCGAAGGGGGCGCCGATCTGTACCGCGATTTTGTCTTCCGCGGCGGCGCATATCAGATGTTCCACCGGCGCTGGGCCATCACGACGATGCTGGCGCAGTTGCGCCACGCGACCGCGCCGGCCGGCAGCGCGCCGGCCCGCGATCTCCTGGAAGCGGCCAACAGTGACTTCGCCACGGCGGCGCGCCGATTGCCGCTGCGTGACTTCCCGCCCCTGGCCGGCGTGGCCGACTGGTACGGCGAGCATCTGGCGCGCCCCGAAGATGGCCCCTTCTGGCAGCCGGCCAATGCCCTGCGCCAAGTGGAAGAGATCGAGACGCCGATGCTGCACTTCGGCGCGTGGTTCGACCTGTTCCTGGACAGCACGTTGAAGATGTTCCAGGGCGTGCAGGCGCGCGGGCGGAGCGCGGC
>CAIQJD010000849.1 GCA_903872005.1 uncultured bacterium
CACGATGCCGTAGGCGAGGCTGCCCTCGCGTCGAATGTGCAAATCGCTGATCTGAGCGATGCGTAGCCCATGCAGCGCCGCCGGCAACCCCGGCAGGGGGACGCGCACCTGTTCCACGGCCGGCGAGTACGGCTCGATGAACGCCGCATCGCCGGCCGCGCCCAACGCCAGCAGGCAAAGCAAGCCAATCAGGCCGGCGCCGACCACGCGTCCCTTGATCATGGCGTCAACGGCCACCGATAGATGCTGAGGATGATCGCGCCGCCGGCGCGCAGCGTGTAGACTGGCTCCCCGTACTCCTCACACTGCGTTGCCAGAGAGATCGGCCCGTCGTACCAATCGCGGTTCCGCATGAACATGACATATCCTTCGCCGGCCTGCTCGCCCAGCTCGTAGCTCTGCGCCGGCGTCAACAGGCGCAAGTCCGGCCGCAGGCTGAAACGGGCAATATGGCCGGCAATGGGGACGGCGACCCAGGCGTCACGGCCGGCGTGCGCGTTCAGCCAGGCCGCGCCATCTTGATACGACTGCGCCCAATATTCCAGTGTGTAGCGCTCGCCGGCCCGCGCCGGCCCGCCGGCCAACAGATTGAAGAACGCCCCTTCATACGGATGCAGCCGCGCCAGTTGCGCCGCCTGCGGGACAAACAGGACAACCAGCAACAGCGCCGCGGCCACTCTCCGCCAACCCAACCCCGTAGGGGCGGCCCTTGTGGCCGCCCGCCACAGCCAGGCCGCGCCCCCGCCGGCCATCACGCACAACAACGGGACAACTTCCATGATCTGGCGCAGGCCGTTGTAAATCACCATCCCCGGCAGGCTGACCCGCGCCAGGGTCGCACCCAGGGCAATCAAGCAGAGGGTCGTCAGACCATCCTCGCCGCGCCAGGCCGAGCGGAAGGACCGGACGACCCCGACGCCGGCCAGAGCCAGCGTCGCCAGCGGCGTCGTCAAGACCAGATGCGTCAGGGCATAGCGCCAGGGCAACGTCTGGCCGGCCAGGTACGTCTGCCCCTCGAAATAGACCTGATAGCCCTTGCCGACGCCGGCGAAGTAGCGCAGCGCGGCAGCCAGCCGGCGGAGCGGGTCGGGCCACAGGTAGGGCCAGACGGCGACCAAAACCGCCAGACCAACCCCGCCCAGCAGGGCCAGCCCGGCCGCCGTTGCCAGGGGCGACCGGCCGGCGCGCTGCGCCTTCCCGCGCGGCCAGAACTCTCTCCAGGCCAACCAGACCGCCACGATGAGCGGGATGCTCAGGGCATTGGCCTTGATGCCCAGGGCCAGCCCCCACAGAGCGCCGGCCGCGACCGCCCAACGCCAATCCACGCCGCGCCGGCCATCAAAAGCACGCCACGCCGCCGCCAACGTCGCCACGAACAACGCCGCCGCCGGCACATCCTTGACGTTGTTATGGGCATGATTCCAGTAGAGCGGGAAGAGCGCCAGCGTTCCAGCGGCCGCCAACGCCGGCAACCAGCGCCCCCCGCCGGCCGTAGGGGCGGGCCTTGTGCCCGCCCTATCCCCATCGGCCGTAGGGGCGGGCCTTGTGCCCGCCCTGTCCCCATCGGCCGTAGGGGCGGGCCTTGTGCCCGCCCTATCCCCACCGGCCGTAGAAGCCGGCCTTGTGCCCGCCCTATCCCCACCGGCCGTAGGAGCCGGCCTTGTGCCCGCCCTATCCCCACCGGCCGTAGGAGCCGGCCTTGTGCCCGCCC
>CAIQJD010000850.1 GCA_903872005.1 uncultured bacterium
CGCACACGGCTCCCTGATCGCGAGGCACAATGTGGACACCCCGAAAGTCTCCGTCATTCTGCCGACCTACAATCGCCTGGATCGTCTCCAGCGCACCGTAGCCGCGCTGGAACGGCAGACTCACCCCAACGCGGACTTCGAGGTCATCGTCGTCTCCGACGGCTCACGCGACGGCACCAATGAGTACCTGCGCGCCATCGCCACGCCACTGCGCCTCCATCCGATCATTCAAGAGAACCAGGGCGTGGCCGCCGCGCGCAACAATGGCCTGGCCCATGCCGGCGGTGAGATCGCCCTCTTTGTGGACGACGACGTCGTCCCCATCCCAACCCTCATCACAGAACACCTGCGCGTCCATGCCGAAGAAGGCGCGGATGTCGTCGTCCTCGGCCCCATGCTCACGCCGCCCGATTTCCGCATGCAGCCCTGGGTGCGCTGGGAACAGGCCATGCTGACCAAGCAATATGACAGCATGCTGGCGGGACGTTGGGCGCCCACCGCACGCCAGTTCTACACCGGCAATACATCGCTGGCGCGCCGGCACATCCTCGACGCCGGCGGCTTCGACCCCGCTTTCCGCCGCGCCGAAGATGTGGAGCTGGCCTACCGCCTCGCCCAACGCGGCCTGCGTTTCATCTTCAACCCGCACGCGGTCGGCTACCACTATGCCGAGCGCAGCTTCGCCTCCTGGTTGGCGATCCCGTACATCTACGGCCGCAACGACGTCATCTTCACGCGCGACAAAGGCCAGGACTGGCTCTTGCCCACCGTACTGTACGAATACTGGGGCCGGCGCCGGCTGATCCACATCCTCACCACGCTCTGTCTGGATCGTCCGGCGCGGAGCCGCTGCGCCATCGCTCTCCTGCAGGCAGCAGCCCTCCTGGGAGACCGATTGGGCATCGAGGCATTGCCGCGCTATGGCTTCAGCGGCATCTTTAACCTGCGCCACTACCAGGGCATTGCCGACGAATTGGGCGGCGCAGCAGAATTCTGGAAGCAAGCCCGCCGCGCCGCGCAGCAAACGCCGCCGGCGCCTCAACCTGCCCCACACCTTTGAAGGGCTGCGCCGAGGGTTATCGCATGTTCGCTATCTTGCGCCAGGACCTGCTCCGTTGGGTGACGCCGGGGCAAATCGCCGAGCCGGCCGCCCTCAACTTCAAGACCGTGTTGCGACTCTTCTGGCAGCACTTGCCGGTGCGTTCGGTCGCGCTCTTTCGGCTGGCAAGCTGGTGCAAGCGCCGGCGCATCCCGCTCCTGCCGGGAATGCTACAGCGCGCCAACTATTTCTGGTTCGGCCTGGAAATTCCCAGCGGCGCGGACATTGGCGGGGGACTCTACATCCCCCACCCCATCGGGACCGTCATCATGCCGCGCCGCATCGGCCGCAATTGCAGCATCATCGCCGGCGTCACCATCGGTATGCGCGACGAGTGGGCCTTTCCAGATATTGGAGACAACGTCTTCATCGGCGCGGGGGCGCGGGTCTTGGGCGGCATTCAGGTAGGCGACGGCGCGATCATCGGCGCCAACGCCGTCGTGATCCATGATCTGCCGGCCGGCGCGACCGCCGTCGGCGTGCCGGCGCGCATCATTCGCGTGAGCGGCCCCCCCGCCGAACCGGCCGGCGACGTCACATAGCATTCTGCCAACGGAGGAAGCGCAGATGATTCGGGCGCTCTTCATCATGGAACAGCAGGTAGGGCACCATACGTTCTATCAGAACCTGCGCCGCTTCGTGGACGCCGATCCGCGTCTGCACGCGACCTGGGCGGAGATCACCTATCATCAGACCAACGGGTTCTGGGAACGCCTGACCTTCCTGCCGGCCAATATCCGCGGCGCGCTACGCGGCCGCGCCCAGACGCGCGCCGCCTTGACCAGCATCCCACATGACGTCGCCTTCTTCAACACACAGGTGCCGGCCGCCTTGGGCGGCGCGCTGGCCCGCCGGCGCCCCTACGTCCTCTGCACCGACATCACGCCCATTCAGTATGACCAGATGCACATCTACGGACACGTCGCCGACCGCCCCGGC
>CAIQJD010000851.1 GCA_903872005.1 uncultured bacterium
ATCAAGAGGACGATGAGGATGGATTGATTCTTTGAGGGCTTCAAACTTCTTTTCCACATTCCGTTAATCAACGCAGAGGTCTCGGCTACCGCAGCCGGGGCAATTTCGGTCTGGGTCGGATTTGAACTGTTCCCAAGTTATCCGGAAAATAAGCCTGCGATCATTGATGGGGAAGAGGTGGATGTGGCGGCCCTGCCGACAACCGCGCCGACGGCTGCGGACACGGCGACGCTGACCGCGACGCCCGCACCGCCGACGGCCACACCCACACCCACCTCCACACCCACCTCCACGCCTTCGCCGACGATCACGCGCACGCCGACGGCGACGCCAACGCCGCCGCACCCGCTGCAGATCGAGTTCATGCGCCAGCAAAGCTACCCCGGCAGCGCCCTGGTCTTCGAGGAGACGTTGGAGCCGGGCGCGAACTATCAGCGCCACATCGTCTCGTACAAGTCCGAGGGCTACAAGATCTACGCTCTGCTGACGATACCGAACGGACAGAAGCCGGCCGGCGGTTGGCCGGTGATTCTCTTCAATCACGGCTACATCCCGCCGGCGCAATACCGCACCACCGAACGTTATGTGGCCTACGTGGACGCCTTCGCGCGCAACGGCTACATCGTCCTCAAGTCCGACTATCGCGGGCATGGCAGCTCGGAAGGGCCGGCCGTCGGCGGCTACGGCTCGCCGGCCTACACGGTGGATGTCCTCAACGCGTTGGCGACGATCAAGAGCTACAAGGACGCCGACCCCCATCGCATCGGCTCCTGGGGCCATTCGATGGGAGGTCAGGTGACGCTGCGGGCCATGGTGATCGCCAAAGATATCCGCGCCGGCGTCATCTGGGGCGGCGTAGTCGCCAACTACCCCGACATCGTCAACAAATGGACGCGTCTTTACGCGCCGGCCGTCACCGTCACCGTGACGCCGGCGGCGACACGGCGCGGCTGGCGCGGCGATCTGACCGATGTGTACGGCTCGCCGGAGCGCAACCCAACCTTCTGGGCGTCCATCTCGCCCAACAGTTACCTGAACGACCTGTCGGGACCGCTGCAATTGCACCACAGCGTCACCGACGAAGAAGTGCCGGTAGCCTTCTCCGAAAGCCTGTGCGAACAAATGAAGGCGGCCGGCGAACCGTGTGAGCTGTACACCTATCCCGGCGACAACCACAACATCAACGCCAACTTCGCCATCGCCATGCAGCGCAGCATCGCCTTCCTCGACCAATTCGTGAAGAATCGCTGAGCGACCGGCGCCCTGGTATGGACTGCGAAGGCAAAAGCCTTCGCAATCTATACCAGGCGGGCGCGTTTCGCGCCGGCTTGACAAGGCCGCTCCGAGAGGCTACAATACATAACGTAGTCATCTTGTGAGAATGGCGTTCCGAGTACTCTTATGGCACAATCTGCTCATCCGCCGGCCCTGGGAGCCGCAGCGGGGCCGGCGCGCCGGCGCCCGGCTCGGTCGGCGCGCCGGCAATCCAGTTGTCTCCTGCTCTTCTTGAGCCTGATCGCCATGCTGCTGGCCCTCGTCATCATCGTTGCGGCCGGCGCCCTGGCGGTCTACTTCTACGCCACCGACCGGCCGGCTCAGCCGACGGCGCTGCCGGCAGCG
>CAIQJD010000852.1 GCA_903872005.1 uncultured bacterium
GGCCGAAATGGTGACACTGCTGGCCCCGATCCCGAAGCCGGGCAAAGTCCTGGCCGTGGCGGCCAACTTCCAGTCGCACATCAAAGAAGGCGGCGGCAGCGAAGTGAACAAGGCGCGCATCACGCCGCGTTTCTTCCTCAAGCCGGGCAATTCCACCATCGGCCCCGATGGCGTCATCTTGCGCCCCAAACTCTCCACGACGGTGGACTATGAGCTGGAGCTGGGCATCGTCATCGGCCGGCCGGCGCGCTATGTTTCGGTCGAGAAGGCGCTGGCGTATGTGGCCGGCTACACCATCTTCAACGACGTATCGGCGCGCACTCTCACCCTGGCCGAGACGCGCGACGCGCGCCCCTGGGACGATTTCTTTGACTGGCTCAACGGCAAATGGTTCGACTCCTTCTCCGCCATGGGGCCATACATCGCCACGGCCGACGAAATCGCCGACCCGCAGAATCTCGCCATGCGCCTGTGGGTCAACGGCGAGCTGCGCCAGGAAGGCAACACCGGCCAGATGATCTTCAACGTGGCCGAGCTGATCTCCTTCATCTCGCAGATCACGACGCTGGAGCCGGGCGATATCATCGCTACCGGCACGCCTTCGGGCGTGGGCGCGACAACCGGCCGCTACCTGAACGCCGGCGACCAGGTGGTCGGGGCCATCCAGGGCCTGGGCGAGCTACGCAATACCGTCTCCAACGATCCGATGGTCCGGTGATTGGCCGAGGTGGAGTGAAAAGATGAACGTCTGGCAACGCATACGCGGTGGGCTGATTGTCTCGTGCCAGGCTCTATCCGATGAGCCGCTGCACGGGTCGGCAATCATGGCGGCTATGGCGCGCGCCGCGGCCAGCGCCGGCGCGGTCGGCATCCGCGCCAACAGCCCCAGCGACATCCGCGCCATCCACCTGGCCGTGAGCCTGCCCATCATCGGGCTGTACAAGGTGAATTTCGCGAACTCGCCGGCCTATATCACGCCGACTCTGGCGCGGGCGCGCCAGGTGGCTGCGGCCGGCGCCGACATCATCGCCGTAGACGCCACGGCCCGCCCCCATCTGGAGGGGGGCGACGGGGCCGGCTTCATCAAGTTGCTCAAGAACGCGTTGAGCGTCCCCATCCTCGCCGATGTTTCTACGCTGGACGAGGGGCGGGCGGCGGCGGCGGCCGGCGCGGATGCCATCAGCACCACCCTGTCGGGCTATACGCCCTATAGCCGGCAGGCCGAAACGTGGGACGCCGAATTGGTGCGCGCCCTGGCAGCGGCGGTGACTATTCCGGTCATCGCGGAGGGGCGCATTTGGCAGCCGGAAGAAGCGCGTGCGGCGTTGGAAGCCGGCGCTTACGCGGTGGTGGTCGGCTCGGCCATCACCCGGCCACAACTCATCGCGGCGCGTTTTGTGGCCGCCCTGCGACGGGAGTGAGAGAAGATGACTGAATATGTCCTGGGGCTGGACGTTGGTGGGACAAAACTGGCCGCCGGCCTGTTGAACCGCGCCGGCGAACTGAGCTATCGGCGCGAGACGCCGACACAGGCCCACGATGGCGGTGGGCCGGCAGTCATGCGCCGGCTGATCGAGCTGAGCCGGGCGGCCCTGGCCGACGCCGGCTTCCGCCAGGCCGGGCGCCCCCCGCTCTGGCTGCGGGGCAAGGACTCTGTTGTGGCGACCGGGCTGGGTACCGGCGGGCAGGTGGACCCAACCAGCGGAGCGATCATCTTCGCCAACGAGAATATCCCGGCCTGGACCGGCGTGCCGGCGCGCCAGATGTTGGAAGAAGCCCTGGGCATGCCTGCCGACGTGGACAACGACGCCAATTGCGCCGCCCTGGCCGAGGCGCATTTCGGCGTCGGGCGCGGCCACCCCATCGTCTTGTGCATCACCGTAGGCACCGGCATCGGCGGCGGGCTGGTCATAGACAGCAAAGTCTATCGCGGCGCGCACGGCGGCGCGTTGGAAGCCGGCCACATTCTGGTGGACTATCAGGGTTTGCCATGCGTCTGCGGCAAGCGCGGCTGTCTGGAGATGTACGCTTCCGGCCCGGCCGTGTTGGCGGAATTCCTGCGCCGGCACGGCGAGGACGGCTTGCAAACGCTCATCGGCGTCGCGCCGGCCGAGACTTCGACGCGCCACATCGTGGCGGCAGCGCGGCGCGGCGTGCCCGAAGCGGTCAGCGCGGTCGTCCACGCCGCGACCTTCCTGGGCATCGGGCTGGCCTCCCTGGCGCACGTCTTCGATCCGCACATCATCGCCATCGGCGGCGGCATGTCTGATGTCTGGGACCTGCTCTATCCGCCGTTGCTGATGGCTTACCAGGAACGTTCCATGCCCCCCACGCGGAAGACGCCCATCACCCGCGCCTACTTTCGAGTAGACGCAGTGCTGCTGGGCGCCAGCCAACTGGCCTGGGCACGCGCAGAGCGAGAACGCTGAGCGATGATGGCAGCATCCACCGCACGGCCGGCGCTCGCAGAGCCGGTTGAGGTGCAGTGCCATCAGCCCGGCGCCTCAGCGTCGCCGGACGCGGCGCGCGACGCGCTGTGGGAGCTGGTGGTGCGGCCGCGCGAGGGCTGGCTGTCGGCCGGCGAGACGGAACTCTTCACCCGCAGCCTGCGCGGCGACTGCGCCGGCGTCGCCGCCGACCGGCTCTACAGCGTCTGGAGCGCCGGCCGGCCCCTGGCCCATGCCGCGCTCTTCGCTGCGGCCAACAACCGGCGCGTCGGCGTGGTCGGCTTCGTCATCACGGAGCCGGCGGCGCGCGGGCGTGGCCTCTGCCCGTTGTTGATGGAACGCCTGCTGGACGACTTCCGCGCTGCCGGCGGCCAGTGCGCCCTGTTGGGCACCGGCAACCCGACGGCCCACGCCATCTATGCCCGAGCCGGCTTCCGCGACTACAACGGCCATGTGATGCGCTGGCTGCCGCCGGGCGTCACGCCGGCCGAGGCCGACGCGGCCTACTTTGGAACGCGCCGGCCGGCCACCGTGCGCGCCGGCCATTGGGGCGATACGGCGCGCGTCGCCTGGCTCTATGCGCGGCCGGGCGATTGGTTCATGAAGGACTACATCGAGGCGCTCTACGACCATCCGGCCATCCCGCATCTGCGCTGCGGCTCGATCCTGCCGGCGATGATGCTGAACGTCGAGACGCGCGCCGGCGGCCTGTGGATGTTGGAGACCGACGACGGGCGCATCGTCGGGGCGGCGCGGCTATCGTTGCGCGATACTGTGGCCCAGACGAAGGCCCCGATGCTCGATTTCCTGGTCGCGCCGGCCTATCGCGACCAGACCGTAGACCTGTTGCGCGTTGCCATCGAGGCAGCCCAGGCCGCCGGCGCCGAAGTGGTGCGCGCTTGCCTGGCCTCGTGCGATGCAGAAAAGGCTGACATCGTCCAAAGCCTGGCCTTTCGTCTGGAGGCGACGCTGGCCGGCCAATTCGCCGCCGGCCCCGAACGCTTCGACCTGAATACCTATGTCCTGGAGCTTTAACCCTACCCTCGCAAGGAGCCTCACATGGCGCAGATGACCCCACGCCAGCGCGTGCTGGCGGCGCTCAATCACCAGGAAGTGGATCGGCCGCCCATAGATCTGGGCGGGACGCATAA
The DNA here is from genome assembly GCA_903872005.1 of uncultured bacterium. The sequence goes on from CAIQJD010000852.1 coordinate 3,599, forward strand.
CAGCACCATGTGTACCCGCGCCTACGAGAACTTCAAACGGTTCCTGGGCGTGGAAGCGCCGACGGTAGAGCTGAACAAGTCCTTTGAGATCGTCAAGATGGATGAGGTTGTGCTGCGCCGGCTGCCGGTGGACACGCGCTCCGTCTTCATCAACCCCCCGGCGCGCTCGCGCCTGCGCTGGCTGGATGCGCGCACCTACGTGGACGAATGGGGCGTGACTTTCCGTCAACCCAACGATTGGCCGCAATTTGACATGGTGGCCCATCCGCTGGCCCAGGCGACGCTGGCCGATCTGGAAACCTACCCCTGGCCGGACATCGAGGACGCCGGCCGCTACGCCGGCCTGCGCGAGCGGGCGCGCCAACTGCATGCAGAGACGGACTTCGCCATCTGCGCCTCGGCGATGGATACGACCATCTTCGACAAGGGGTGGGTCTTGCGCGGCATGGAGCAGTATCTGAGCGACCTGCTGCTGGACCCGACCTTTGCGCTGGCGTTGATGGAGAAGGTGGCGCAATTGCAGTTCCGCCGGCATGAACTGTTCCTGGAGCAGGTGGGGCCATATATTGATGTCATCATGATCTCGGACGACATGGGGACGCAGGCCGGCCCGTTGATTCGGCCGGCGCTCTATCGCCAGATGGTCAAGCCGTACCATCGGCGCTACGTGGACCTGATCCACGCCCACAGCGACGCCAAGATCGTGATGCACGCCTGTGGGAGCGTCGCGGATCTGGTCGAAGATTATATCGAGGTCGGGATTGACGCGCTGCATCCGATGCAGGTAGCCGCGGTCGGCATGGCGCCGGCGACCCTGAAGAGTCGTTTCGGCGGGCGCATGGCCTTCTGGGGCGGGATTGATACCCAATGGCTGATGCCCAAAGGCTCGCCGGACGACGTGCGCCAGGCGGTGCGCGAGATGCGCCGCATCATGGGCCGCGACGGCGGCTACGTCCTGGCAGCGGTACACAACATCCAGGACGACGTCCCGCCGGCGAATGTCTGGGCGATGCTAGAGGAAGCGGTCAGCGAATAGCGGTCAGCAGTCAGCGAACGCCGATGGACGCTGGTCTGAACGCTGATAGCTGAACGCTGATGGCTTTCGGGGGGCCTGGAGTAAAAGACTTTCGGACGCTGAAGGTGTGGGAGAGGAGCCACGCGCTGATTCTGGAGATCTATCGGGCGAGCGCGAGTTTTCCGAAAGAAGAATTATACGGGCTGACCAGCCAGATGCGTCGCGCCGGCGCATCCATCCCGACCAATATCGCCGAAGGCTGCGGCAAAGCCGGCGACGCTGACCTGGGGCGCTATCTGCAAATCGCGATGGGTTCGGCCTGCGAACTGGAATACCATCTACTCTTGGCGCACGATCTAAGCCTGTTGTCGCAGCCAGACTACGAGCGTCTCACGGCGCAAACGGTCGAAGTCAAGCAAATGCTCGCCTCATTTATCAAAAAGCTGAGAGCTGATCGCTACCGTCGAAAGGAGTCGCAAGAACCATGAAAGCCTACCGCCGTTTGGCGATGAACGAAGGACGGGCCATGCCGGCGCACCGGTCGTATTACCCCGAGCTGCCCAGCTATTACCGCGATGTCGAATTCCAGTCGGTCTACTTCAGGACTGACCCGGCCGTGGTGCGCCAACACCTGCCGGAGCCGCTGGAGCCGGACCCGGAGGGCCTGGCTGTCGCGGAGGGCATCAATGTCCCCTTCTGTTCGGCCTATGGCCCGTTCAGCGAGGCCGCCTTGATGTTCCGTTGCACCTACCAGGGCGAGATGATCTTCTTCAATACGCACCTGTATCTGGATAACCCAGAGGCCATTTGCGCCGGCCGCGAGATTTGGGGCGCGCCCAAGGAGTATGCCCAGGTCATCTTTGAGACGAAAGGCAACCTGATCTATTGCCAGACCATCAAAGAGGGCGTGCCGATCATGACCATCACCTCGGACATCACCCAGAAGGCTGAGCCGAGCGAAGTGATCCCGACCTCGCCCAATGTACGGCTCAAGCTGATCCCGCGCGCCGACGGCCCCGGCGCGGCCCTGAAACAGTTGATCAAGGTGGACTCGGAGGATGCCCAGGTCAGTCTCCTGATGAAGGGCAATGGCATGGTCACGTTCGGCAGCAGCGCCAACTCCGACCTGGGCGCGTTCCCGGTGCGGGAGATTGTCGGCGCGTTCTATCAAGTCGCCACGTTCAAGGAAGTCTACGGCAGCATCCTGTACGATTATCTGAAAGGGAAGTAGCCGTGCCGGCCTATCGGCGGCTGCCGGCCGCAGCCGGCGAGGCCATGCCGGCGCATCGGCCGACGTACCCGACGCTGCCGGCCTACTATCGCGACGCCGAATTCCAGATCATCACCTTCCACTGCGAGCCGGCCATCGTCCAGGAGCATCTGCCGGCGCCGCTGGAAGCCGACCCGGAAGGGATGGCGGCGGCCTTCTCGCTGCGCGCGCCGGCCTGTTCGGCGTATGGGCCGTACAACGAAGTGGGCATCCGGCTGCGCTGCTCGCTGCGCGGCGTGGTGGGCTTCTATAGCTCGCACCAGTACAATGACAACATGGCGGCCATCTGCGCCGGCCGCGAGCGCTGGGGCGGCCCGAAGGAATACGCTGCCGTGCAGATCGAGCGGCGCGGCAATATCATCTGCGCCCGGGCCGTGAAGGAAGGTGCGCCGATCCTGACGCTGACTTCCACCATCGAACGGCCGGCGTCGGCGCACGAGATGATCCCAATGACGCCGAGCTACCGGCTCAAGCTGATCCCGCGCGCCGACGGCCCCGGCGCGGCGATCAAGCAGATCATCACGTATGCCGGCGCGGACGCAGAATGTACGGCGCTCTTCGCCGGCGCGGGGCAGGTAGCGCTGGGCCGGTCGGCCAACAGCGACCTGGCGGCGCTGCGCCCCGGCGCCGTTCTGGGGGCGTTCTATCAGGTCTTATCGCTGACCGAGGGCTACGGCGAAGTCGTGTACGACTATCTGAAGCAGGCACGCGCGGACGCGCCGGAGGAATGAGGACGACATGAAGCTGGAACGGATCGAGCTATTCCTGGTCAAGCTCCCTTTCAAGGAGCCATTTCGCACCAGTTTTGGCGACACGCTGCACCAGGAGAGCCTGGTCGTGAAGGCCCAGAGCGCCGGCCTGGCCGGCTGGGGCGAAGCCGACCCGCTCTGGTTCCCCATCTATAGCTCCGAGATGGCCGGGGCAGCCTTCATGGTGCTGGAGCGCGTCCTCTTGCCGGCCGTCGTCGGTAAGGACTTCGCCTCGGCCGAGGAGCTGCTGGCGGCGCTGGCCTTCGCGCGCGGCAATCAGTTCGCCAAGTCGGCCATCGAGTGCGCCTTCTGGGACTTGTTAGCCAAGTCCCAGGGCCGGCCGTTGGCCGCGCTGTTGGGCGGAACGCGAGCGCGGCCGGTCGCCGGCGTCAGCATCGGCATCCAGGAATCGACGCGGAAGCTCATCGCCGAAATCGAGCGCTTCCTGACGCACGGCTACCAGCGCATCAAGATCAAGATCAAGCC
>CAIQJD010000853.1 GCA_903872005.1 uncultured bacterium
AATTTTTGACGAGTTATGCTAGAATCACGAACAGAGAGGGCTGAATCGTGGTACAGAAAGTCACGCCAGAGGATAGGCGAGTAACGAACAAGGTCATCGAGGCACGTGAAAAGGCCGGCCTGAATCAAGCGGAATTGGCGGACAAACTTGGGCTTAGTCGTTCTGGTTACAATCCATACGAGAAATACGAGAGCGCCTTTAGCGTTGCCATGCTCTTCCAGCTTGCGCCGATCCTGGGGCGCAGCGTCGGCTACTTCCTCGGCCTGGACACGGGGCTGACCGACGACGAAGACGCCCTGCTGGAAGCGTACAAATCCATCGAGAACCCTGGAAATCGGGCCATCGCCCTCAACGTCGTCAAGGGCTTCTCGCTCAAGAAGTGAAGGAGAACGTATGTCAGACCCACGCATCACCGTGCAAGAAGTGCGTGACAAACCGCTCGAATGGCGCATACCGGGCGACATGCACGCGCTCCTGGCGACGCACCTGCGCGCGTCTGACAACCTGCGATACTTGGGTATTGACGCCGGCGCGCCGGCGCCGGTACAATGAACCTATGGCAAAGCGCAGGGGACACAACGAAGGCACCATCTACCAACGCGAGGACGGCCGCTGGCGGGCGCAAATCACCCTGTCCGACGGCCGGCGCCTCTCGCACCAGGCAGTCACGCGCCGCGACGCGCAAGCCTGGCTCACCGCCAAACTCAAAGCGCAACACGACGGCGACGACATTGCCCCGGCGCGCCTCACCGTCGGCGAATTCCTGGATCGCTGGCTCGCCGACATCATGCACTAGCCGTCGGCCTGTTTCTTCGGCCGACCGCCGCGCCGGCCGTTCGCGCGGGCCGCAGCCCGCTTGGCATCGCTTGTGGATGCCCCGCCCTTGCGACCCATACTCGCCGCCTGATACGGGATGGTGTACGGGCTGAGCGCCCTGACCAACATCTGCAACTCCTCGCGTGTCGCCTCAACAATCTGATAGTCGAGCAGCATCCATGACGCGATGCTCAACGCCTCCCCATCGGGGAGTACGACCACCGGGATACCGTAGCTCGACGCACCGTGCTCTGTGGTGACAGTTGCATCGAGTTCGTGCCGGCCCCGGTCGCCAAGCAAATCCATGTATGAAAGTCTCATCGTCTCGCATCTCTGCCGGTGTACTCGCCCGCCGGCAGGCTGGTGGTGCTAGGCGCGCTCAGTATAGACAAGCGTGTCGCCGATGTAGTAGTCGGTGATATAGTCTTTGACCGCGCCCCACTGGCACGCCGGCAATCCCGTGATGTCCGCGGGCGCTTCCCTGATGACTTCCACGCGCTTGACGGCGCGAACCTGCCGAAGCATGGCGAGGGGTAGACAGTCGCATCCGGGGATGCACACGAGGTCGCCGTCTACGATCTCAGCGCCCGTGCTGGCGCGCCCGGCGTGGTAAGACGCGTTGGCGACGGTCATCAGCTTGCCGTATTGCCGGCCGGTGAAGTCGTCCCAGGCCGTTGGGTACGCATCGGCGATGTTGCGCTCTACGTGGGCCACAGTAGCGGCGCCCTTATGGCCCTGATATTCCGTCATGGCACGTTCGCGTTTCGTAGTCATCGTCTTGCCTTTCTGGCCGGTATTGTCGCCGCCGGCCTCGGCTGTGTGTCTAGTTGGCTTCGCAGTCGCCGTAGCAGTAGCTGTTGCACTTGCGGCAGTAGCCATTCTCGCCGTGCTTCGGCTCATAGTTCACGACGGGGGCGTTTTGCTTGGCCGTCTCGGCGGCTTCGAGGGTGGCTTGTTCTTCTGACTTGGGCAGGGCGGCTTCCGCTTCCGTTGCCAGCGCCATCATCATATCGTAGATGTATTGGCTGACATACGCGTCAGCGATGCGATAGCCGATTGTGCCGCTTACCTTCTCGGCGCGGATCGTGTGCGGGTTCTCGTGGCCCCAGATCGTCTTGCCGGTGGCCTTGCCTGTGATCGTGATGCTCCATATCTCTACTGACTTACGGCCCATGTCAATGTTCCAACCATCAGCGTGCCCTACCTTGTTGGACACGTCGCGCAGAAGCTTGACGGCGATCTTGATTTGGTCGGTTTCTGAGGTCTTGGTTACGGTGGTCATCTTGCAATCTCCTTGTGTGTTACTCTCTCGTCTCATCCTATACACATATTATAACCCATCTGCTTGGGTTTGTCAATAGTTTAGGTTGACAATAACTGACGAATTTTCAACGAGTTTTTGCACGCTATGTATCATCAATCGCGCCACAGAAAATCGCGGGCGCGAAA
>CAIQJD010000854.1 GCA_903872005.1 uncultured bacterium
TCTTGCCCCGGACGCGGATGGTCTTGTCTCGATAGAACTCGGCCGGCGGGCGCGACCATTTCCCGTAATCCGTTGGGAAGATGACGGCCTTGAAGTTGGTCTCGCGCTGGGCGTCGCCCATCAGCCAGGTGACGCGGCCGCTATCCGTCGTCTGCGTGACGGTCAACTGCACGATCATCTCGCGCCCGATATACTTGCCGGCTTCCGCGTGGTCTATCACGCTGGCCGGCGGGCGCGTCGGCGTCTTGGCGAACGCCTCGGTCGTGCCGGCTTCCCAGTCCGCCTCATAGCGCGCCAGGAGCCGACTCAGGAGCGCCGCGTCATTCACGGCCACACCCAGCTCGCGATTGTGATCCAGCGAATTGCTGGTCATATTCTGCGAGCCGATGAAGGCCAGTTGGCGATCCACGACGAAGACCTTGGCGTGGACGTACGGATTGCTCATGTAGCGCACGGCGACGCCGGCGGCCCGCAGTCTCTGCCGGCCGGCTTCGTCGGGGTCTTTGTCCAGCGGGTTCGTGGCCGATGAGATGTAGCGCACGCGCACGCCGCGCTGCACGGCGCGCAGCAGGCCGGCGATCAGCTCCTCATCCTGACAATCCTGATGCTCGATGTCGAGGCTTGCCTGCGCCACGTCGAACATCTGCAAGATGCGCTGGCGCGCGTTGTCCGGCGCCCAGACCAGCCGCGACTGGCTCAAATCAATCTCGGCGCGGTTCCAATCCGCCTCGAAGACGCGCAGCGCCTCGGCCACATCGCGCGGGTCGTAGTCCAGCACGCCATACTCGCGGTTATCGCTGAAGGTCGAGACGGTCAGATTGCCGGTCATCACCACAAGGGTCTGGCCGTCAATGATGATGAATTTGGCGTGGGTGAAGTTGAAAGCCGAGTTGTCCCATTGGAGCTTGACGCCGGCGTCTTCCAGCTCGGCCCCAACGGCCGCATTCTCTTCGGCGCCCCCAAAGGGTTTCGATTCCAGGATCACGCGCACGTCCACGCCGCGGCCGGCGGCTTCTTTGAGCGCGGCGATGATTTTCCGCTCGCTGAGCAGATAGACCACCAGATGGATAGACCGGCGCGCGCCCTGCAAGGCGGTCAGCACCGGCGCGACGCGCGCCTCGGGCAGGATAAAGAGTTCGGGCGCGCGGATGGGGGCCGGCGTGGGTGATGGCGTGCGCGCCGGGCGGGCCGTGGGGGCGCTGGTTGGGGCGGGCGGGGGCGACGACGCGGCGCGCGTGGCAATGGCCGTCGGGCCGACGGTCGGGAAGACCGTCGCGGCCGGCGTCGGGAGGGGCAGACAGCCGGCCAAAAGCGCCAGGGCCAGCGCGAAGAGCGCCAGCGCGAAGCAGCGCGGGCGGGCGCTCACCCTTCGGCCGGCGTCTGGGCCGGCGCAACGGCTGGGATGCGGTTGAGCCAAAAGAGGGCGGCGACGAAGCCGGCGGCCATGACCACCGCGCCGCTCATGTAAGGCAGAGTGAGCTGGATGTCCAGCGCCTGGCCGGCCCACAGGGGGCCGACGATGCGCCCCAGACTCATGAACGAGTTGTTGAGGCCCATGACCATACCCTGGCCGGAGCTGGTGCGCTTGGAGAAGAGCGAGGCCAGGGCCGGCTTGAGCATGGTGTTGCCGAAGATGAAGAGGCAGGTAGTCAACAAGACGCTGGCGAAGGATTGCGCGATGATCATCAGCAAGAAGCCGATGGCGCTGGCGATCAGTGTGGCCTGGATGATGCGGTTCTCGCCGAAGCGTTTGGTGGCCGGGCCGGTCAGCGCCATCTGGATCACGGTAGAAGTGACGCCGACCAAGGTCAATACCAGACCGACCTGCGCCGTGGTATAGCTGTAACGGGTGGCGGCGTAAAGGCCGAAGATGCCCTCGAAGTTGGTCATGCCGAAATCCACCAGGAAGGCGAGAAGGAACAGGAAGCCGAGGGGGCCGACCAGGGCCTTCCACATTTGCCCCAGTTGGGGGCCGCGGAAGCGGGTCACGCCGACGGTGCGTTGCTCGGCCGGCAACGATTCGGGCAGGATGAAATACATGAAGGCGAAGACGATGGCGGAGAGGCCGGCCGCGACGAAGAAAGGCGTCGAGAGGCTGGTTTTCGCCAGGACGCCGCCCAGGCCCGGCCCCAGCACCATGCCCAGGCCCATGGCCGCGCCCCACAGGCCCATGCCGGCGCCCCGATCTTCGGCGCTGGTGCTATCGCTGATGTAGGCCATGGCCGTCGGGAGCAGGGCCGAAGAGAGGATGCCGGCCAGCGCCCGCGAGGCCAGCAGCATCCAGAATTGCGTGGAGAGGCCGAACATGATCTGGGAGATGATCGAGCCGAAGACGCCGATGAGCATGATCGGCCGGCGGCCGAGCCGGTCGGAAAGATCGCCCCAGAAGGGCGCGAAAATGAATTGCATCAGCGAGAAGGTCGCCATGAGCAGGCCCAATTGGGAGCCTTTGGCGCCCAGGGCCTGGATATAGAAGGGCAAGATCGGGATGACCATGCCGAAACCGAGCATGTTCACGACCAGGGCCGCGAAGAGGATGATCATGTTGCGCCGATTGCTGGCAGAGGATTTTTTCCACATAACGGGCGTGCGTACCTCGGAGATCAGAAGAGTGACAGCGCGGCGTTGCAACTGTGAACTATCATTGTAGCACGCATTGCGGCGCGGGGCAAAAAAGCGGGACGCGCCGGCCGGCGCGCCCCGCTGATCAGGAAGAGAAGCATGCGGAGAAGCGTTGGCCGGCCCCCCTCGGCAAGGGAGCCGGCCAGCGGAACCACTGAAAGTCGGGCGAGAGGGCTGCCTCACCCGGCTTCAGAGCAGCGACCGAGAGGCTCAGTCGCCGGCCGGGCCGATGGAGGGCCGCAAGGACGGCGGCGCGTCGTACTGCTGGGTCAGCGCCTCGCCCCAGGCGTGCAGCCGGCGCCCAAACCAGGCCAACGACCGGGCGACGAAACGGCGGCTGTGGCGCCGGCGGCCCAGCGCCTCTTCCGTCCGCAAGTGTTGCTGCGCGGCGCGGCGGAGATCATCGTAGTAGGCTGCTTGGGTCA
>CAIQJD010000855.1 GCA_903872005.1 uncultured bacterium
GACAGGAAGCGCGTCTCGGCCACGTCGGCGCGCGAGCTGATCAAGATGGGGGCGCGCGCCCCAACAACCAGGCCGGCCATGCGCCCGTGCCCAAAATACTGGATGGACTTCGCCATGATGTTGCCGGTCTCCACATTCGGGACGATCAAGATATCGGCCGCGCCGGCCACCGGCCCCTCGACTCCTTTGACCCGCGCCGCGTGCGCCGAGATCGCCACGTCCAGCGAGAGCGGGCCATCCACCCACGCGCCTTCGACCGCGCCCTGCTGGGCCATGCGGCTGAGGATCAACCCATCCACGCCGCCCGGCAGGCCGGGGTCTACGCTCTCTGTCGAAGAGAGGACGGCCACTTTGGGGCAATCCAGCCCGAAGCAGTGGGCCACATCCACCACATTCTGGATGATTTCCAGCTTTTGGCGGATGTCTGGATACAGGACGACGCCGGAATCGCTGATATAGATGAGCCGGTCGCAGCGCCCGATCTCGAAGATGCCCACATGGGTCAGCAGGTTCTCCTCGCGGATGCCGCCCTCGCGGCGTAGGGCCGCGCCGAGCAGCTCTTCGGTCTTCAAGCGCCCCTTGACGACCACGTCGGCCGCGCCCTGGGCCACTAGGCTGATGACCTGGATGGCGGCGCGCTTCGGCTCCGGCTCGTCGAGGATCGTCGCCGCGCCCAGGTCCAGATGCAACTCGCGGCGCAGGCGCGCGATGCCGGCCGCGTCGCCGACCAGGATCGCCTCGGCAATGCCGGCGGCGTGGGCCTCGGCCACGGCCAGGAGGACTTCCGGGTCGGCCGCGGCGGCCACCGCGATGCGCGCCGGCCCCATACTCTGGGCGGCATTGACCATCTGGGCGAACGTTTGAATTGCCATCCTCATGCTCCTCGCCGGCCGGCGGCCCGTAATTGCGCGTTGTCAGTACCGAAATGTTATAGCATAACTCTCCCGGATGGTCAACGCGGGCGCTTGACCGGGACGCTGGTATCTGCTATAGTGTCTTTGTCATATATCTGCTCCATGAATTGGGGCGCCTTTAGAAAGGGAATCTGTATGAGATCACGTGAGCGCCGGCAGTCTCTGGCAATCATCGCCCTCATCGCGGCCCTGCTGGCCGTTGCCTCATCCCCCGCCTTCGCCGCCGATCCGCCGCCCTTTCCCAACAATGTCCGCGCCTCCGATGGCACATATTCCTATATGGTGCGGATCACCTGGAACACCTCGGCCGGCGCCACGGACTATCGCATCTTCCGCGCCGCATCCCTGGACGGGAACAAAACCAGCCTCGCCAACGTGGACACTACATTCTACGAAGACTACTACGCTCCAGGCCGGCTGCAACCCTTCTACTACTGGGTCATTGCGTGCATCAACCATATCAATTGCAGCGGAGGGGGCAATCATTACGGCGACCCCGATTCCGGCTTCATCGGGCTGGAGTCGCCGACCGTCTTCGCCAGCGACGGGACCTACGCGGATAAGGTGCGCGTAACCTGGTCATCCTCCCAGGGGGCGACTTCCTACACGCTCTATCGCGGCGTCAGCGAAGCCGGTTACAACGTGAGCATCCCCAATCTGACGACGACCCCCTACGATGACACTACTACCCCGCCGGGAGGCGTCTACTATTACTGGGTCAAGGCCATCTGCGACATTGACGAGAGCGGCATGGGCGGGCCGGACACTGGCGTTCGCAACTATACGGCCCCAACCGGCGTCGCCGCGACCGACGGGACCTATGGCGACAAGGTGCGGGTGACCTGGAGCCAAACGGCCGGCGCGGCGCGCTATCAGGTCTGGCGCGCGCCGGCGGCCGGCGGAGCCGCCAGCAAGCTGGGCGCGGTCACGGCCCCGACCACGCTCTACGACGATACGACGGCCATCCCCGGCGCGGCATACAGCTACAAAGTCAACGCCTGCAATACGGCGGAGACGATATGCAGCGCCTTCGGGACAGACCCGGGACATCGGGCGCTGGCCGCGCCGGCCGGCCTGACCGCCAGCGACGGGACCTACCCCGACCGCGTCCGCGTGACCTGGATAGCCAGCGCCGGCGCGACCTCTTACACGGTGCAGCGCGGCGTTGCATCCGGCGCCTATCCAATCACCTTCGCTGACATCTTGACGACCGCCTATGACGACACCAGCGCCGCGCCGGGAACTGTCTACTACTACGTCGTCAAGGCGTGCGCCGAAACCGGCTGTAGCGCCCTAAGCGCTTATGACGCCGGCCATCTGGCCGCCGCAACGCCCACGCCTACGCCCACATCCACGTCTACGCCAACCGCGATGCCGACCTCGACGGCGACGCGCACGCCCGGGCCACGCCCCAGCGCCACCGCCACGCGCACGCGGTTGCCTGGCCGGCGGGTCGCTTTGCCGATCTTGCTGAAGTAGACGATTGAGCGCCGCTGACGTATAATACGCGCAGAAAGCGCCGGCATAGTAGGCTCGCATACGGAAGCATGGCCTGCCGCGAGCTACCCTGTATGCAGGAGAATGTGCGGATTGGTCATCCTCGCATCCAGAGGCAGGAGTTAGCCATGTTTTCGTTGCGTGTGTATGTTGCCAGCCATTGCCCGGCGTCCATCTATTCGCTTGAGCTGGCCGGCCAGGTCGCGGCGCTCTTCCCGCAAGCCGAAATCACCATCACTGATGTGGATGATCCCCAGTGGGGCGACGAAGAGGAACGCCAGGCCGTCCTCTTCACTCCCGGCTACTTCTTGAACGGCCGGCCGATCTACTGGGGCAACCCGCCGCGTGACGAGCTGCTCTTCCGTTTACGCCAGGCAGCGCGCCAGGAGAGAAACGATGAGTCGCATCCGACAGGACAAGCTAGGCTACCTCACCAACATTGATCTCTTCCGCGACCTGACCGGCCGCGA
>CAIQJD010000856.1 GCA_903872005.1 uncultured bacterium
AGCGCGGCGACCACCCAGGCTTTGGCGCGGCGCCAGTCGAGCAGGCCGGCGAGGAGCGCCAGGATCAGGATGCCCCAGCCGATGACGACGGTGTTCACATCGGAGAAGCGCGCCGTCCCCTGGCGCACCGCGGCCAGCTCGGCCGACCAGTCGCGCCCCAGCAAGGCATTGAGGCCGGCCGGCGTGACGAAGCCGGCCAGATCGGCCGAGAGCTTCACGGCGTCGCCCCAGCCGCTTAAGATGTAGCCCTTCCGCATCTCGCGGATGATGGTGATGAGGACGGGCGCGTAGACGGCGCCGGCCGTGACGATCAGCGCGCCCAGCCGCGCCGCCATGCCGGCCAATCGGCCGGCGTTCGCCGGGCGGGCGGGCGCAGGACCGGCCCCTACGGTCTCTGCGCGCGCGTGGGCGGGCACAAGGCCCGCCCCTACAGGCGGGTCGTGCCTGTGGCCCAGCTCGAAGGCGAAGAGGATCAGCGCCAGGAGCGCCAGGAAGACGCCGAAGATCATCTCGCAGAGCATGGCGCAGGCGGCGCAGAGGCCGGCCAGTACCGGATTGATCCAGCGGCGCTGGCGCAGCGTCTTGAGCAGGAAGAGGGTGAAGAGCGGGAGCCATTCGGTGCTGACCATGTCGTAGTGGCCCAGGGCCAGGTAGACGAAGCGGTTGGCAGCGAAGGCGTAGAGGAGGCCGGCGACGAAGGCGATCCAGGGCGCGCCGGCGCGGCCGCGCAGGAGATAGCGCGCCAGAAGGTAGGTCGCGAAGCCGCTCATGGCGATGGAGAAGAGCGTGACGAGGTTGCTGGCGGCGACCAGCCCGACGGCCGGCAGGAGCGGCAGGGCGATGGCGGCATTGAACAGGGTATAGGTATACAGGACGAAGTTGATCCCGACGGGAACCCAGATGTAGTCCGAGTAGAGCGGGTTGGCGCCGAGATCGAGCAGCGCGTGCTTGAACCACCAGAGATTGTAGACGAAGGTGTACTCGTCAAAGGCCCAGGTCGCGCTCCCCGGCACGTGCGTCCCCAGGTGGCGGATCAGCGGGTAGGTGAAGGCGATGGCGAGGAGCGCGTAGAGGCCGAAGGGGAGCGCCATGGATGCGCCGAAGGCGCGCAGCCGCTCCTGTATGGCCCGGCGTGTCCCGCGCTCAGCCATGCCGCCGGCCTCCCGCCAGTTCACCCAGCACGCCCAGGATGGTGGGCAGGTGGAAGAGCATGTTGGTGTAGCTGGCGTTGGCCATGGGGCAGGCGCATTCGCCGGCCGCAATGGCGCGGCGCAGCCGGCGCGCCGGCTCCCCGAACCAGATGGGCGCCAGGGCGTAGTCGCTCTGGCGCAAATTGCCAATGGGTTCGGCGCGCGTGCAACAGGTCCAGACGTCGCCATCGGGGGCGATGTGGCCGCTGGCCCAGCCGGCGTAACAGGGGATGACCTGGCGCTCTTCGGCCAGGACGCGCGCCGCCAGGGCATAATAGCGCGCCCGGAAGGCTTGCGTAACGCGGGCGAAGCCGGCGAAGGGATGCTCGGCCAGCTTCTCGATGAGGAAGCGCGCCGCGCCGGCGTAGTCGGCGGCGGCCGGCGTGATCGGCAGCCCCAGCGTGCCCAGCTCGTTGCGTTGCTCGGCGACCTCGGTGATGTAGGAGTCCGGCTCCAGGGCCATCAGGCCGGCGTAGATTTCGGGCAGGCGCGCGATGTTCAGGGTCGAGATGACCGTGTGGATACTGACGGTCAGGCGCGGGGAGCGCAGCGCCTGCAGCCCTTGATAGGTCTGCATGGCGCGCTCCCAGTTGCCAGGGACGTTGCGGATGCGATCATGGCCGGCCCCGACATCGTCGAGCGAGAGGTTGATCCCGACCTGGGCCGCCGGCGCGGCGCGCAGGATCGCCTCGACGCGGGCGGGGATGCGCGCCGGCAGCAGGCCGTTGGTGGGGATGGTGATGACCGCCGGCCGGCAGTGGGCGTAGGCCGCGGCGATGAGTTCGACCAGGTCCTCGCGCAGGAACGGCTCGCCGCCGCTGAAGGTCAGGTAGTAGGGGGTTGGCCCAATCTGGCGGAAGACGCGCTCCCATTCGTCCAGGGTCAGCTCATTGGCCTCGCGCTTCCAGACATTGCAGGTAGAGCAGCGCGAATTGCAGCGATAGCAGACGCTGATGACCAGACTGAGCGGGAGTCGGCGCGGCCAGCCGAAGCGGCGGAAGGCGCTGTGGGCCGGCAGTTGGCCGGCCAGGCGAGCCAGGGACATGGCGTCATTCCCCCTTGAGGCCGACCAGGTAGCGGTGATGCGCCCAGACGGCCTTGATCTGCCAGGGGAGCCGGGCATGATCCAGGAAGGCGTATTTCATCACCCGCTGGCGTAAATCGGGCTGCTGGTTCAGATAGTAGGCCATGGTGCTCCATTGCCAGGAAGAGCCGCTGAAGCGGCCTTCGAGCTGGCGCGAGCGCAGGCCGAGCCGGCGCAAGACTTCCGAGGCCGGCATGACGGTGTCGGGCCAGGGCGGGACATCCAGGACGCCCTGTTGGACAATGCGGACGCCGGCCTCTTCCAGGACGCGACGCACGCGGCCGATGTCGGCCCACTGCTCATCCACGAAGTGCACGAACTCCGGCTCCAGGACGTACTTCCGCAGCAGATAGCCGACTTGCAGGCGATTGGGCATGGCAACGAAGACGACGCGCCGGCTGAGGCGCGCCAGCTCGCGCAGCAGGCCGGCCGGGTCGCCCAGATGCCACAGGCCGGCCCATTGCCAGCACAGGTCGAAGCTCCCATCGGCGAAGGGGAGGCGCGCCCAATCGCCCACCGCGACGGCGCGGACGGGCAGCCCCAGTTCGTCCCAGATGCGGCGCACGCCGGCGAGCCGTTCCGAGTGGTCGTCGGCCAGGGTGACGCGGCAGCCGGCCTGGGCCAGCGCGACACTGTTGATGCCTGAGACGCCGGCCATGCCGTACAATGGCGCTTCCAGCACGTCGTTGATGGCGTAGCGCCCGATCAACGCGGTCAGAAAATCGTTGAGCACGAAGCGCTCGTAGACCAGCCCCAGCCCTTCATTATAGTCGGTCAGGTAGCGTTTCCAGGCCGGCTCATGCTTCTGCGTTGTCTCTGTCGCCACGGGTAGCCTCCCATCCTTTGGCGCGGTCCGGGCCATCGCCAAAGTCAATGGATAGGACGTTGTCGGCGTATTGGGCCGACTTGATCTCCAAAGTCACCAGGGCGCGCGGCAGGATTTGCGTGCGCTTCTGGTTGCCGATGTGGATAATCAGCTCATCGCCGGCGCGGGTCATCTGGATGGCGTCTTTGTCGGCCAGCGCCAGGGGGATACGCAGGGTGTACAGGTTGCCCTGTTTGATGATCTCCTGGGTGCGCCCGTGGAAGTAGACGCCGGCCGGGTCGTTTTGGCCGTAGACGCTGTCGGCCATGCGCCGCAGCATCTCCAGGCCGACGACCTCTTGCTCGAACATCGGGACGCGCAAGATGGGCAGCGGAGCGAACATCTCCTCCACCATCTGCATGTAGCGGGCCTGCGCGCCGCGCATGGCGTCGAAGTACGCGCCAGCCATGTCGGCCGGCAGCACGCGATTGGCAATCACCATGTCGGTGGTATAGCCGTACAGGTTCAGATAGGTCAGGGCGCGCTGCCCCTCCTTAATGACCATCTTCTCCGGGTTGAGCACGACGCGCGCCGAGGCGATGGCCGGATCGGAGAGGAGCTGCTGCATCCGCGCCAGCTCTCCGATGAGATGCTCGACGGCCTTGAAGAGCGCGTCTTCGGGCATCGGCATGTCGGTCACAGCGCGCAGGATCGGCCGGGCGAGCTGAATGGCCTTCGTCTGGATCGGGAAGATGCGGTCGAGATACCAGCGCGCCATTTCGGGGAAGGCCAGCAGTTGCAGCGTCGCGCCGGTGGGCGCGCAGTCAATGATGATGACGTCGTATTCACCGCTGTCGTAGAGGTAGACGATTTGCAGCAGGCTCGCCAGCTCTTCCATGCCGGGCAGCACGGCGGTCTCTTCGGCCACCAGCGAGTCCATGCCCTTCCACGAAAGGAGCGAGGTCAGGTAGGATTGCACGGTGCCCCAGTATTTGTCCATCTGGTAGAGGAGGTCAATCTCCTGGCCCCAGAGATTCCTGGTGACGCGGGTCGGCTCTGGCCCCAGCTTGAGGTCGAAAGAGTCGGCCAGGGAGTGGGCCGCATCGGTGCTGACGACGACGGTACGGTAGCCCAGGTCGGCGCAGCGCAGCGCGGTGGCGGCCGAGACGCTGGTCTTGCCGACGCCGCCCTTGCCGGTGTAGAGTAAGATACGCATAGGTAGTCCATCCGAAAAAGATAGGCCGGCCAGGGTGTGGCCGGCCGTCGGGGGCATTATAGCATTATCACCAGGGATTGCCAACTGACCGCGCCGGCCGGCGGCGCGCGTTGACGCCGGCGTCAATCTGCCTATAATGCGCCTGAGTATACGGAGCGGAGGAGAGACGGTATGCAACGTAACCGCCTGACGACCATCTTCATCGTCGTCCTGATTGACCTGCTCGGCTTCGGCCTGATCTTGCCCCTGTTGCCCTATTATGCTGCAACCTTTGGGCTGAGCACCGCCGCGATTGGCCTGCTGATTGCGGCCTATCCGGCGGCGCAGCTCGTCAGCACCCCGCTGCTGGGCCGGCTCTCGGACCGACTGGGCCGCCGGCCGCTGCTGCTGGTCAGCGTCTTCGGCACCCTGCTATCGTTCCTGCTCCTCGGCGTTGCCGGGGCCGGCTGGATGCTCTTCGTCAGCCGCATCCTGGATGGCCTCACCGGCGGCAACATCTCGGTGGCGCAAGCCTACATCACAGATGTCACGGACGAGAAGAATCGGGCCAGGGGCCTCGGCATCATTGGCGCGGCCTTCGGGCTGGGATTCATCATCGGGCCGGCGGTGGGCGGCGCCTTGAGCGTCTATGGCTACGGCGCGCCGGCCTTCGTGGCGGCCGGCCTGGCGCTGATCAACCTCGTCGCGATCTACTTCTTCCTGCCCGAGTCGCTGTCGCCGCAAGCGCGCCTGGCGGCCGGGCAGCGCCCCAAGACGGCTTTCACCTTGAGCGCCATGTTGGGCGCGCTGCGCCGGCCGCGCCTCGGCTCGCTGCTGATCGTGCGCCTGGTCTTCAGCATGGCGTCCAGCACCTTCGAGACGGTCTTTGCCCTGTACGCCCAACGCAAATTGGGCCTGTCGGCGCAATCTACCGGTTTCGTCCTGACCTACGTCGGCATCCTCATCGCATTGGTGCAGGGGCTTGCCATCGGCCGGCTGACCCAGCGCTACAAAGAGAGCCAATTGATCTTTGGCGGCATGATCCTGATGACTGTTGCGCTGGTCGGTTGGGCGCTTTCGCCCAATCTGGTGGTGCTGCTCATCGTGCTGGCCCCGTTGGCGCTCGCCAGCGGCGTGCTGAATACCGCCATCCGCAGCGCGCTCACCAAAGTGGTGCAGTCCGAGGAGGTGGGCGGCGCGCTGGGGCTGGCAGCTTCATTTGATAGCGCGACGCGCGTGTTGGCCCCAACCATCGGCAGCGTGTTGCTGGCCCAGGTGGGAACTTTCGCGCCGGGCCTCTTTGGCGCGGCGCTAACCGCCTGGCTGATCTGGTACTCGTGGAGCCGGCTGATCCGCCGGCCGGCCCCCCAAGCGCCGCAACAACCATGAGGGGAGGCAGAAAATGCCAGAGTGCGCCTTGAAGTGCGCCGAGACGCCGGCGCTGCGGCTGGGAATCAGCCACTGCCTGTTGGGCGAGAAGTGTCGCTGGGACGGCGGCCACAAGCTGGATCCCTATCTGGTGAACACCCTGGGCCAGGTTGTCGAATGGATTCCGGTCTGCCCGGAGGCAGAATTGGGCCTGGGCATCCCGCGCGAGAGCATGCGGCTGGTCGGCAGCGTAGAAGCGCCGCGCCTCGTGACGCATACGACCGGCCGCGACTACACCGAAGCCATGCAAGCCTGGGCGCGCCGCCGGCTGGAAGAGCTGGCCCCGCTCAACCTGCACGGCTATGTGCTGAAGAAGGACTCTCCGAGCTGCGGCATGGCCCGCGTGCGGGTCTATGGCAAGGCCGGCGAGACGCCGGCCAACCACGGCGTGGGCCTGTACGCCCGCGAGCTGATGGCGCGCTTCCCGCTGTTGCCAGTGGAAGAAGAGGGCCGGCTGCATGACGCCGGCCTGCGCGAGAACTTCATCGAGCGCATCTTCGTGGAGGTTCGCTGGCGCAAGCTGCTGGCCGAAGATCCGACGCCGGCCGGCCTGGTGCGCTTCCACACGGCGCACAAGATGACGCTGATGGCCCACGCGCCGGCCAAATATCGCGAGATGGGCCGGCTGGTCGCGCAGGCCGGCGCCTTGCCCTGGGAGCAGCTCGTCGCCGACTATAACCGGCTGCTGCACGCGACGCTGGGTTACCTGGCGACGCCGGCCAGGCACAGCGATGTCCTGCAACATCTGATGGGCTTCCTCAAGCGCGAGCTGGACGCGGCCGACAAAGAGGAGCTGCTCGGCGTGATTGACGACTACCGCGCCGGCCTGACGCCGTTAATTGTGCCGCTTACCCTGTTGCAGCACCATCTGCGCCGGCACAAGGCGGCCGATTGGGTCTACCAGCAGGTCTATCTGACGCCGTACCCGAAAGAGTTGCTGTTGCGTAACCATGTGTAGTTAGGCGCTCATCGCGCCGCGGTGGTATAATCTGAGTCCAGACATCCGAAGTCTCCCAGACTTCGGATGTCTGGAACGCGCATCAGTCTGTGTGAGTAGCAGCAGGAGGGGAGCCATGCATATCACCAAAATCGTCTGCATTCCGGCCGATATTCCCTACCGCAAGACCTTCCGCATCTCCGGCGGCGGCGTGGATGTGTGCCAGAATGTCCTGGTGCAGGTCGTCACGGATGATGGGCAGAGCGGCATCGGCGAGGCCGCGCCGCTGCCGGCCTATTCCGAAGAGACCCAGGGCACCGTCATGCACGCCATCCGCGAGTTCCTGGGGCCGGCGCTCATCGGGCAGGACCCGCGCGACCTGGATCGCCTGGACGCCATGATGGAAAGCACGATTCACGGCCACGCCTTCGCCAAGGGCGGCATCAGCCTGGCGCTGTATGATTTGGCCGGCAAGGCGCTGGGCGCGCCGGCCTATCGCCTGTTGGGCGGCAAGCGCAATGACCGCATCCAGTTCCAGGCCACCGTGGGCATCCAGTCCACCGCAGAGATGGTCGCCGACGCGCAGCAGTTGGTCGCGGCCGGCTTCTACGACATCAAGATCAAAGTCGGCCACGACGTGAAGGAAGACCTGGCGCGGCTGCGCGCCATCCGGCAAGCCGTCGGGCCGGATGTGTTGATGCGGGTGGACGCCAATCAGGGCTACCGTTCCGGCGACGCCCTGCCGGTGTTGCGCCAGATGGAGAGCATCGGCCTGCTCTGGTTCGAGCAGCCGGTGCCGCGCGG
>CAIQJD010000857.1 GCA_903872005.1 uncultured bacterium
GATGACGGCCAGCAGCGAGAAGATGATGCTCAGCGTCAGTCGCTCACCGAGGCGCACGATGATGCGCGCCACCACGCGCATGCCGTAGATGTTGATGACGTTGACGATGAGGAAAAGGATGGCGATGGTCTGCGCGCTGACGTGATAGTCGCGCACCAGCAGGAAGAGGGCGAAGGTGCTGAAGATGTGCCGCCGGCTGCCGAGCAACATGCTCAACGAATAATAGAGCCAGTAGCGCCGGCGCAATTGCACCTTGCGCCGCGTCGGCAGGCAATCGCGCACGCCGCGCAGCGGCAACAGGACGACGCCCACGACGACCACCAGCCCGCCCACGATCATGAAGAGTTCGCGATAGCTCAGCGGCCTGGGGAGGATGCGATAGGCCAGATCGCCGGTCAGGAAGATGACGACCAGCGACGCGGCGATGGCGGCGATGGCCCCCTGACTGCCCAGCCGGCCCAACACCCGTGGCGCATGCTCTTTTTGGGACAGCATCAAGATCACCGAACTATTGCACGGGAAGTAGTAGTGAAAACCGACGCTCATGATGAAGGTGCTGATGAGGAAGATGGGGATATTGTACGATTGGCCGCTCATGAAGATGCCGACGCCCAACAAGATGGCGCTGACGCTCATGATGCGTACCTCGGAGAAGTACAGGGCCAGGAACCCCAGGATGAACCCCAGCAGGCCAGGCACTTCGCGCAAGGACTGAATCCAACCCACGCCGGTCGGCCCCACGTTCAACTGTTCCACGGCGAAGTTGTTGAACAGCGTCTGCCAGATCTGGAAGCCGAAGTAGAGCGCGAAATTGGAGACCAGGACGAAGACCAAGAGCCGGCGGTTGTTTTGGAAGAGGTCATTCATGCGTCAGCCCGCTTTCTGTGGGAAATATGGATCAAGGCAACAGGGCTTTGATGGCTAAGTCCAATTCGCCGGGCTTGATGGCGCCGCGCCGGCGATGACGAATCACGCCGTCGCGGTCAATCACGAATGTGGCCGGGATGGTCTGCACCTCATAGGCGCGCGCGACGCTCATGGCCTGATCGAGCAGGACCGGATATTCCAGGCCGTTGAGGCTGGCGAAGGCGGCCACGTCGTTGCGCGTTTCGCCGGCGTCCACGCCGATGACCAACAGGCCGGGCTGGCCCTTCTCCCAAATCCCTTTCAAGGTGGGCAATTCGGCGCGACAGGGGCCACACCAGGTCGCCCAGAAATTGAGCACGATCACATTGCCGCGATAGTCCGAGAGCTTGACCGGCGCGCCGCCGAGATTGGGCAGCTCGAAATCTGGCGCCAGGTAGCCGACGCTCGGCTTCTCTTCGGTGGGATGCTCGCCGTTACAGCCGGCGCCCACGGTCAGCAGCAAGAGCGCCAGGGCAGCCAGGAGCCGGCCGGCCCGCAGCGCGGCGCCGGTTCTCATGGCGTGATGCTCTCTGGGTGTGTCTGCTTGGGGCGAGGGCAGGCGGCCAGCGCGCCGTGGGGGCAGACTTTCAGGCATTCCAGGCAGCGGACGCAGCCGGCGCTGTCCAGCTCGTCGGGCGGGTAGAGGCCGGTGGGGCAGACGGCGACGCATTGGTCGCAATGCCGGCACTCCGTGGCCGAGAAGCTCAAGCGCACGGCGCTGAACCGATTGAAAAGGGAGTAGATCGCGCCCAGCGGGCAGATGAAGCGGCAGAAGGGCCGACTGGTGGTCATCATCCAGCCGAGGAAGCCGACCAAGATCACCATCTTGGAGGCGAAGAGCCAGCCGGCCAGTTCGCGGATTTCGGGGTTGAACAGGACGAGGGGGAGGCCGGCTTCCAGCGCGCCGGCCGGGCAGAGCTTGCAGAACCAGGGTTCGAGGGTGATGATCGGCGCGATGCCAACCAGCCCGACCAGGAAGACGTAGCGCAGCCAACTGAAGCGGTTGCTGATGCGCCATTTAGGCACGCGGATCTTGTACAGCAGGTCTTGAAGCCAGCCAAAGGGGCAGGCCCAGCCACAGCTCAGCCGGCCGAAGAGGCCGCCGACCAGCGCCAGGAAGCCGAGCAGGTAGAAGGGGACCTGGCCGATGACGCCGAAGTGCTGTAGTGAGCCGATGGGGCAGGCGAAGGAGGCCGCCGGGCAGGCGTAACAATTGAAGCCGACGCACGGGACCGACTTGAGCCAGGGGGCCAGGAAGTAAGAGTTGAACAGCAGCGTCGCGCCCAGTTGCGCCGGCCAACGGCGGACGCGCGTCAACCCGGTCGTCAGGGCGTCAAATGGGGCGCGTAAGGACATGGATTGGTCCCTATTGGATGCCAATGCAGGATAGGCAGAGCAGGGTGGCGTTGACAAACACGTCACGCGCATCGCCTAATGCCAGCCCCACTGCCAGCAAGATCACGGCGACGGCTACAATGACGGCGGTAACACGACGCATCGGCTACCTCAAATCGAGCGAGAATGCAGGGATTATAGCCGCGCCCGGCCGGCTTGTCAACCGCGTTGCCACGCCTCGCAGGACCAGGTTACGGATAGGTCAACGTGGCCGGCTGGGTCAGGTCTATCCAGTAACCGCGGCCGGGTTGCATAGATTGCAGAGAGTTTAGCAGCGGCGGCAAGTCGGGATAGTATGCCTGCGCGCCGGTCTCAGGATCGAACCCGATCACGCCCCGGATACTGTCGCTGACGCTCGCCAGGGCGGTCCATACGGCCAGGGACGTGTTGGGCAGGTAGCCGACCAGGTTGAAGCCGGCGCATAGCTGCTGTGACGCGCCGGGCGGGATCTCCACGCCGGCAACCACCCAGTGCCGGGCGCGGGTCATGCGGATCCAGTAGCCGTGCCATGCGTCCACGTGGCGCAGGGTGTTGACGCTGGGCGGCAGTTCGGGGTAGTAGGTGCGCGGGCCGGCGACGCAGTCCGTGGTCATGACAATGGAGTAGTCGCCGGCGATATTCTGGAAGGTCGGGCCGACTTCGCTGCGGAGGGGCATGATGTCCGTCGAGATGAGATTCCAGCCCTCCGTGAGGTAGATGGTGCGCTGGATAATGGGGCCGGGCTGCGCGTTCACTTCCAGCGTGTCCCCATGCGTCGTCCAGATTGGTTCGGCCGGCCCATAGATGGCGGCCGGCCGCCCATCCACAAAGAAGCGCAGCAGATCGCCGGGTTGCGCGCCGTCCTCTTCGGGCGTATTCGGGTCGTCGCGATAGGCGCGCAGCGGCCCGTACGCGCCGCCGGCTGCCAGGGCGCTGGCGCCACAGCGCACGCCGCTGGGGGTGTAGACATCTAAGACGGCCCCCAGGGCCGCCGACTGACCGGACGGCATCTGGATCCGGCCAAAGAGCACGACCCATTCCGGGGAGATGTGAACGGGCCGGGGCTGAACGGTTGCCGTCGGCGTGTAGGTGGGCCAGGTGGTGGGCGTTGGCGTGAGGGTGGGGCTGCCGGCCGGCGTCTGCGTGGCTGTTGGCGTGGCCGTGGGCGTCGGCGATGGGCTGGCGGTATTGGTCGGCGTGGCGGTTGCGGTGTCGGTCGGGGTAGGCGTGATGCTGGCC
>CAIQJD010000858.1 GCA_903872005.1 uncultured bacterium
CGCCGCGCATGGCGATACCTGGGGCCTGCGCTGCGCTCTGCTGAGACAACCGCTGGTCCCCAGGAGATTTATGGGGAGACCCACATGAACGAATCCCCCATCTTCGCTCGCACCTATGACCTGGTACGGTGGCTCATTCCCATGACGCTGCAGTTCCCACGCAATCAACGTTTTGTGGTGGCTGCCGCCATGCAGCGCGCCGCTTTGGGATTGCAGGAACGGTTGATCGAAGCAGTGCGACTTCCCGACACTGGCGCCCGCCTGAACGCTGCGGACGTAGAATTGGACAAGTTGCGTTTCTACTTGCGACTGAGTCAAGATATGGGGTATATCACCCTGGAGCAACAACATCACGCTGCCAGGATCGTCGCCGAAATTGGCAAGCTGCTGGGAGGTTGGCAACAGCGGGCGCGACGCGGCTCGGCGACCGCAAACCACTGAATCGGGCAGTTCTGGGGGCGGGTCAACAATGCCTGCGCGGCGGCTCGTGGAACAATGAAGCGCGCCACGTGCGGGTGTCCTACCGCAACGACAATCACCCCGCCAACTTCAACAACAATGTCGGGTTGCGGGTTGTGGTCTCCCCTACCTTTCCCCTTGTCGGCAAAATCATGGCGCCATGGCGCGTGATCGGACAAGAAAGATAGCGTGATCCGCTCCCGGTCGCGTCCGGCGCGCCGCCGGCCGGCCATATACCGAACGGCCCCGACTCGTGTGGTAGGCGCTGCGCTCGACGCTCGGGTCGGGTCAAAGTCTTGCAGAACGTGATGGAGGTCTGCATGTTCCACCTTCCCAAAAAATACGACATCATCGTGGTCGGCTCCGGCTCCGGCGGGAGCATCGTGGACGCGGCCCTGGCGGCCGGCCGCAAAGTCGCCTGGGTGGATCGCGGCCCCCTGGGCGGCACCTGTCTCAACGTCGGCTGTATCCCCACCAAGATGCTGGTGGAAGTCGCCGACCGGCTGATGGAAATCCGCGAGGCGGCCAAGCTAGGCATCACCGCCCAGGTCGCCGGCGCCGACTTCGCCGGCGTGATGACGCGCATGCGGCGCACGGTGCGGGAGGGCGTCGCCGAGATCCGGCAGGGCCTGGGGCAGGCCAAAGACCTGGACTTCTACGAGGTCGAGGCCCATTTCGTGGCCCCGTATACGCTGGATGCCGGCGGCAAGCGCATCAAGGCCGAGACGATCTTCCTGGTTTCCGGGGCGCGGCCGCTGATCCCGCCGATCAAAGGGCTGGCCGACACGCCGTACCTGACCAACGAGACGGTCCTCGCCCTGGAGCAACGGCCGGCCAGCCTGATCATCCTGGGCGGCGGCTACATCGCCTGCGAATTCGCCCATTTCTTCGCCGCGCTGGGGACGCAAGTGACCGTCGTCGGCCGCAACCCCCGGCTCTTGCCCGACGAGGAGCCGGAGATCGCGGAGCTGGTGCGGGCCAAAATGGCCGAGCGGATGGCCGTATACACCGGCGTCGAGGCGGTCGAGGTGGGGCGGACCTCGGCCGGCGTGCGTGTCGTCGGCCGCGTCGCGGCGACGGGGGAGCTGCAGACCTTTGAGGCCGAGCAGCTATTGGTCGCGGCCGGCCGGCAGTCCAACGCCGACCGCTTGCAGGTCGAGAAGGCCGGCGTTGAAGTAGACGCGCGCGGCTACATCAAAGTGCAGCCGCATCTGGAGACGAATCAGAAGGGCGTGTGGGCTTTTGGCGACGCGCTGGGCAAGCACATGTACAAGCATGTCGCCAACGAACAGGCGAACCTGGCCTGGCACAACTACAGCCATGGGCACACCGACGCCTTCGATGAGCGTGCCATCCCGCACGCGATCTTCTGTTGGCCGCAGGTGGCCGGCGTGGGGCTGACGGAGCAGGCGGCGCGCCAGAGCCACAAGGTGCTGGTGGGGCAGGCCGGCTACATGAGCGTGGCGAAGGGCGAGGCGATGCTGGAGACGGATGGCTTCGCCAAGGTGATTCTGGAGCAGGAGACGGACAAGATCCTGGGGTTCCACATCGTTGGGCCGCAGGCGTCCTTGCTCATCCAGGAGGTGGTCAATTTGATGGCGCTGACCGGCGGAGAGGCCGGCAACCTCTTCGCGCCGATGCACATTCACCCGGCGCTTTCGGAGTTGATCTTGCGGGCGTTCAGTCACCTGCACGAGTGAGATCGGCCGGCAATGGGAAGCGGAAATGGGACGCGGATGGCCGCGGACGAACGCGGATTCTCTGGGGGAGCAGGCCATGGACGCCGGGAATTCTGGCGGAGCGTCCTCCGGTAGGGTTTCCCCATCCGCGTTCATCCGTGTTCGTCCGCGTCCCATCTTCCCCATGCGCTAGAACCGCCGGCGCTTGCTTCCCCGCTCAGTTTATGGTACATTGAGGGGCATACGAGGGGGGGCGACGACGGGTGGCTGCGTGGCGGGGCAAGCAAGGATGGCTGATCTTGGTTGGCGTGGCGCTGGCGACGCTGCTGGCCGGCTGCGATATTTCCGCGCCGGGGCTGCCGACTTTTCGCTCGCGCCTGGTCACCGTGACCGCCGATAGCAAGCGCATGACCGTGACGACGCGTGCCGGCACGGTGCGCGAGCTGCTGGAAGACCTGCAAATCGCCGTCGGGCCGCAGGATCAGGTCGAGCCAGACCTGTGGGAAGAAGTCCCCGACGGCGGCTCCATCGTCATCACGCGCGTCGAAGTGCTCGAAGAAGTCGAGAAGCGCGTGATCCCCTTCCTGCAAAAGACGGTCAAGAGCGAAGCTCTGGCCCCCGGGGCGCGCAAGATGCTCCAACTGGGCGCGGCCGGCCGCGAAGAGATCATCTACCGCATTGTCATGGAAGATGGTCGCGAGACGCGACGCGAGGAGACGGCGCGCCGCGTGTTGGAGCCGGCCATTGACGAGATCATCGCCGTCGGCATGGAATCCTCGCTCCCTTCTGTCCCCATCAGCGGAACCATCGCGTACCTGTCTGGCGGCAATGCCTGGGTGATGCGCGAGGCCAGCGGCAATCGCCGGCCGGTCACGTCCTTCGGCGATTTGGACGGCCGCGTGCTGGCCCTTTCGCCGGATGGCGCCTGGCTGGTGGTCTCGCGCGCCGGCGCCAAAGATGTCCCCGATCAGCTCAACTCCCTCTGGATTGTCGGCACGACCATCTTGAATGAAAATCCTCAGCCATTGAACATTGCCGGCGCGATCTACGCCGAATGGCTGCCAGAGAGCCTCGGCTTCGTTTATGCTACGGCTGAAAAGATCGGCGGCGCGCCGGGCTGGAAAGCGCACAATGACTTGTGGCTGGCGGAGCTATCGTCGCTGAAACGCGCCGGCGTGCGTACCGAGAGCGATGTCATCTCGGCGACGACGAAGGCGCTGTTGCCGGCCGCGCCGGATGAACTGTATGGCTGGTGGGGGACGAACTTCGCGCTGGCCCCCGACGGTCGGCGCATCGCCTACGGCCGGCCGGATGGCGTCGGCGTGATTGACTTGCAGACGTTGGAGAACCGCCGGCTCGCGTTCTTCGCCGCCTATCATACCTACGGCGACTGGGTCTGGCTGCCCGAAATCAGTTGGTCGCCGGATGGGCGCTTTCTGACGGCCAGCGTGCATGGGCTGTTGGCCGGCGCGAAGCCGGAAGATAGCCCGGTGTTCGACGTCGCGGTGATTGAGCCGGAGAGCCGGACGGCGATGACGTTGGTGGAAGGCGCCGGCATGTGGGCCGCGCCGGCCTGGTCGCCTCTGGGGCCCCGCGCCGACGGCCGGCCGGAGAGCCGCATCGTCTATGGCCTGGCGCGCTTGCCGCGCGATTCGGGCAACAGTCGCTATGATTTGTATGCGGCCGATAGCGATGGGAGCGACCGCCGGCGACTCTTCCCGCCGGAAGAGGTTGAAGGGCTGGTGGCCCCCGATCGCGCCTGGTCGCCCGACGGCCGGCGGCTGGTCATCGCGCATGAGGGGAACCTGTATCTGTTGGATGTTGGCGACGGCGAGTGGCAGCAATTGACGTCGGATGGGCAGGGCGCGCAGCCCCGCTGGGCCGGCGAGTGATGGGCGGGCCAAGACCTGTGAGGTCTTCAAGACCTCACAGGTCTTGGCCCAGCATGGGTGGATGGGCACGTGGGTCGAATATCCCTGAGACGAACCCATACTTCTACACCTGCCCCGCTGGCGCGGGTCGTTGCCGGCGCGGCGGTCTTACTCCTCGCGCTGGCCGCGCTGGTCTGGCTGGCTTGGCCGACCCCGCAGGCGCGCCAGTTCCCGCTGCCCGACGCCCGGCCGGTCCCACTCTACGGCGTCAACCTGGCCTGGGAACAATACTCCGAGGCTGACTTGATTGCGACGCTGGCGCGTATCGAGACGCTCCGACCGGGCTGCTGGGTGCGACTGCGCTTCGATTGGGGCGCGCTGGAGCCGGCGCCGGGGCAGTTCCGTTGGGACGCGACCGACCGGCTGGCGACGGCGCTGCGTGGGCGCGGCCTGCGCGTCATCGCCGTCATCGAGAAGACGCCTGGCTGGGCGCGCGCCGAGGGCGACAAGACGATGCCCTACGCGCCGCCGCTGGAAAAGCGCCGCTTCGGTCGCTTCCTGGAAGCCTTCATCGGCCGCTATGGCGCGTTGATGGACGCCTACCAGATGTGGGATGAGCCGAACATCCAGCCGCATTGGGGCAATCGCTATGTGGATGCGGCCGAATATGTGGCGCTATTGCGCGAAGGGGCGATCCAGGTGCGCGCCGGCGATCCGGGCGCCTGGGTACTGGCCGGCGGATTGGCCCCCAATACCGAACCCGGCGGGTTGAACCAGGACGACGTCAGCTACTTGCGGGAGATGTACGCGGCCGGCGCGGCGCAGTGGTTCGACGCGCTGGCGGCCAAGCCGTATGGCCTGCGCGCCGGCCCGGACGACCCGCCGGCCAGTGACGCGCTCAACTTCCAACGCGTGATCCTGCTCCGCAGCGTGATGGAGCGGGCCGGCGATGGGGCCAAACCGATCTGGGGCGTCGAATTCGGCTGGAATGCGCTGCCGGCCGACTGGGCCGGCCCGCCATCCATCTGGGGCGCGACGCGCGACGAGGCGCAGCAGGTGGAATGGAGCGCGGCGGCGATTGATCGGGCGCGGCGCGAGTGGCCCTGGCTGGGGCCGCTGTTGTGGGCAGACTGGCAGCCGGCGGTCGAAGCGTTGGATCCGCGCTGGGGTTTCGCGCTGCTGGATGCGCGTGGCGAGCCGCGCGCCATCCTGAGCCTCTTCGAGAGCCTGCCGGCTGGGCCGGCGCTGGCCTCGGTCGGGCAGCACGGCTTCTGGGAGCCGGCGGTGACGCTGGAAGGGAACTGGCGCGTCTCTGATATTGGCGCTGACATCGGCAGCGACGGCTCGACCATGACCATTCGCTTCAATGGGACGGCGCTGGACCTGGTGGTGCGGCGTGGCGCGTATTGGGCCTATCTCGACGTGACCATTGACGGAGAGCCGGCCAACGCTTTGCCGCGCGACGAGCGCGGCCGCAGCTACCTGGTCTTGCACGACCCGGACTTGCGCGAGGCGACCGAGACGTTGGCGCGCCGGCTGCCGGCCGGGCCGCACACGGCGCGCCTGACCGCGCATGGCGGTTGGGATCAGTGGGCGCTCAAGTCCTTCACGGTGCGCCGCGAGGCGACGCCCGGCGCTCATACTGCCGGCGTGATGGTCGCTGGCGCGCTGGCGCTGGCCGCGCTGGTCTATTTGCTCTGGCTGGGGCGGCGCGGGCTGCTGGGGCCGGCGGCCCAGGCGGCGGCCGACTATCTGCGCCGGCTGATCCTCTGGTGGCAGGCGCGGCCGGCGGCGCTGCGGCTCCTGGCATTGTTCATCGCCGGCGGCTGCTTCATTCTGTTGCCGGCGGCCAGCGATGTCTTCAGCCGCGGGCTGCCCAACGCGCCGGTTTTGCTCGGCTTCATCGCCATGGCCGGCCTGCTATGTCTCTGGCCGGCCGGCGGGCTGGCCCTGGTCGCGGCGGTGATCCCGTTCTACGTGCGCCAGCCGGCGCTGCTGGGCATCAGAATCCCCGGCGTGGAAGCGATCATCTGGCTGACGGCCGTCGGCTGGCTGGTGGAGGGCCGGCTGCGGGGGCGCTCGGCGCAACAGGCGATGCGCCGGCTGTGGCAGACCCGCTCGTGGCTCGACTTGAGCGTGACCGCGCTGCTTTTGATTGCGGCGCTGAGCGCGCTGCTGGCCGAGAACATGATCCTGGCGGCCGATGAGTGGCGCTCGGTGTTCCTCAGCGCGACGTTGCTGTACGTGTTGTGGCGCATCATGCCGGCCGAGCGGGATGAGCAGACCTGGGTCTGGGGCGCGGTGGATGCGCTGGTAGCCGGCGGGACGCTCATCGCGCTCATCGCCATCGGCCAACGGGTCTTCTCGGTGAGCCTCATTACGGCCGAAGGCGTGACGCGGGTGCGCGGGCTGTACGGCTCGCCCAACAATCTGGCGCTCTATCTGGAGCGGGTTCTGCCGATTTGTCTGGCGGTCGCGGCTTTCGGGAAGCAGCACGCGCGCCGGCGCTGGGCCTATGGGCTGGCGGCCCTGCCCATCGCGCTGGCGCTCTATTTGACCATCTCGCGCGGGGCCTGGTTCGTGGGCCTGCCGGCGATGTTTCTGGCGCTGGGACTGGCGCGCGGCGGGCGCTGGCGCTGGGCGGCGTTGGGGCTGGCGGCGGCGGCGCTGTTGGCGATGATACCGCTGGCCGGCACGGAGCGGCTACAATCCACCACCGACCTGAGCGGCGGCACCGGGCTGGTGCGCTTGCGGTTGTGGCAAGGGGCCTGGAATATGGCGCAGGATCATCTGTGGCTGGGTGTGGGGCCGGACAATTTCCTGGCCGCCTATCGCACGCGCTACGTCTTGCCGTCGGCCTGGGAAGACCTGGATCTTTCGCATCCGCACAACCTCATATTGGACGGCTTGACGCGTTTGGGTATACTGGGGTTGGGTGCATTTCTGGCGCTGATCGCGACGTTGGCCGGCCGGCTGCTGCGCCTGACGCGGGGCGCGCCGGCGCGCGCCGACGGCGAATTGTTCATCGGGCTGGTCGGCAGCCTGGCGGCCACG
Organism: uncultured bacterium; assembly: GCA_903872005.1. The sequence goes on from CAIQJD010000858.1 coordinate 7,064, forward strand.
CTGGCGCACGGGCTGATTGACAATTCGTTCTTTCTGGTGGATCTGGCGCTGGTCTTCATGATGACGGCCGGCCTGGTCATGCGTTGGGGGACGAAGGGCGACGGCG
>CAIQJD010000859.1 GCA_903872005.1 uncultured bacterium
CCATCATTTTGCAGATTGGCGCCGGCGAGCTGACGCCGGCGGTGACTGCCAGCTCCTTCGCGCAGGGCGGCTCCCCTCTGGCGTACTGCATCTTCACAGAGACGACTTACACCAATCCCGACGCGTCGCAACAGAGCCTGGCGCGAGCGGTGTTGGGCGGGCGGGATGCCGTCGTGTTGATGCCGCGCCTGCCGCTGACGCCGGGCGCGACGTATGATGTCTCGTTGACTGTGAACGGGACGGTCTATGCCTGGTCATTTAACGTGTCGGCCGATGCGTTGAGCGTGACGTTGGAACAACAGGTCGAGTAACGGCGACCCGGCCGCTTTCGGGTGGGGCATCGCGCACAGGGTCGCTTGTCGCGGTTCTCTGCGGACGCGCAAAGGCAGCGGGAACAATACCCGCTGCCTTTGCGCGTGGCGCGGCTATTGCGCCGGCGTTGCCTGACGGCGCATCGCCCAGTAGACCTTCTCGGCCGTGGCCGGCAGATCGTCCAGCCAGACGCCGACGGCGTCATGGATGGCGCTGAGGAGCGCCGGCGCGGTGGGCAGGGTCGGCGTCTCGCCCAGGCCGGTGGCGCCAAAGGGGCCGGCCGGGTCAGGGACTTCCACATTGCGATTGACCAACTCGTGCGGCATGTCGCGCACGGTCGGGACGTAATATTCCGAGTAGCTGCCCGACTTGATGTGGCCCCCTTCCTGCACGAACTCCTCTGTCAGGGCGAAGCCGACGCCCATGTGGACGCCGCCGGCGACCTGGCCGAAGACGTTGGCCGGATGGATGACCTTGCCGACGTCGGTGGCCGCGCAGAGGCGCAGAATCTCGACTTCGCCGGTCTCCACATCCACTTCTACGTCGGCCGCTTGCGCGCCGTAGCTGTAGCTGAGGTGGGGCAGACACTCTCCCGTGGCGGGGGCGTAGTCGGTGGTCGGGACGCTCGCTCGCGCATGGAAGGTGTAGACGGCGTCCTGGGTCGCCGGCGTCTCGCCTTTGCGCCGCGCCTCTTCCCGTTGGGCGAGGGCCTGACGACACGCGCCCAATACGGCGTTGCCGCTGACGAAGGTTTGGCGCGAGGCCGAGCTGGAGCCGGCGCTGGGGACTTCGGCCGAGTCCATGAAGATCATCCGCACGGCGCTCAGCTTGATGCCCAGGGCCTCTGCGGCGATTTGGGCCAGGGTCGTCAGGACGCCCTGGCCGACTTCGGCCGCGCCGATTCGCACCTGGCAACGCTGGATGGCGCCGGCCGCGTCGAGATTCAGCGTCACGCGGGCGGTGGATTCGTCGTCGTAGCCGAAGCTGTAGCCGACATTCTTGTAGCCGACGGCGATGCCGAGGCCGCGCCGTTTGTGCGGGGCCGTTGCCGGTTGGGGCGCCGGCCTGCGCCAGCCGGCGGGCGTCTGTTGCCAGCCGGCGGCCCGCGCGGCCTGCTCCAGCGTCTCTTTCATGGCCGTGGGACGCGGCATGGCGTGGCCGGTGACTGCGATGCTGTCGGGTTCCAGCAAGTTCCGCATACGGAGTTCCACCGGATCCATGCCGAGCGCCTGCGCCAGCTTTTCCATTTGCAACTCGTAGGCGACCGGCGGCTGGGTTGCCCCGAAGCCGCGCATGGCCATGGTGACGATATTGTTGGTGTAGACCGTGTAGGCGTCAAGTTTGGCGTGGGGGACGTGATACGGGCCGGCCAGGAAGCTGGCCCCGTTCGCCAGGATCGGCAGGCTGGTAGATGCGGCCGAGCCGGCGTCGGCGATACATTCGACCTCCAACGCGGTCAGCTTGCCGTCGCGCGTCGCGCCGGTGCGATAGCGCATGAAGAAGGGGTGGCGCTTGCCGTGGCCGCGAAACGATTCGGCGCGGTTGTAGATCAGCTTGACCGGCCGGCGCAGCTTGAAGGCGGCCAGCGCGACGAGGATTTGCAGGGATATATCCTCGCGTCCGCCGAAAGCGCCGCCGATGGCCGGCACGATCTCGTGTACCTGCGCTTCGGAGAGGGCAAGGGCATGGGCAATCTGGCGCACGTCGTCGTGCGCCCATTGCGCGGCGCAGATGACCGTGACGCGCCCCTGGTCGTCTATGTAGGCGAGGCCGGCTTCGGGCTGGGTATAGGCGTGCTCGACGCGGGGCGTATGGTAGTCGCCCTCGACGATGAGGTCTGCCTCGGCGAAGCCGCGGGCGATGTCGCCGCGCCGGATGGGGATGTAGCGCAGGATATTGCTGCCCCGTTCGGGATGCACCAGCGGCGCATCCAGGCGCATGGCCTGGCGCGGGTCGGTCACGACCGGCAGCGGCGCATACTCCACGCGCACGCGGGCCGCCGCCGCGCCGGCCTGGCGCGGCGTGTCAGCGATGATCAGGGCAACCGGCTCGCCCATCGAGTGGACCTTGTCTTGCGCCAGCACCCGTTGATCCAGGATGTTGATGCCGTATTCATTGACCGGCACATCGCGATGGGTCAGGATGGCCTGCACGCCGGGCAGCGCCTCGGCTTCGGCAGTATGGATCGCCAGGAGTCGGGCATGGGGCTGGGCGCTCCAGACGACCTGCGCGTGAAGCTGGCCCTACATGTTGAAGTCCTGGGGGTATTTGCGGCTGCCGGCGACCTTCGTGGCGATGTCGTAGCGCTCGACGGCGCTCCCGATGATGCTGGCGCTC
>CAIQJD010000860.1 GCA_903872005.1 uncultured bacterium
ACGCGGCCGGCCGGCAGCGTCGCTACGACGGCGCCAACGCTGGCCGCCACGACGCGCGCGACCGGCGGCGCGTCGCCGGCCGCGCCCTCGCCCACCAGGCCGCCGACCCTGGTCCTGAACCTCTGTCCCGAGACCTCTTCGCCGCCGCAGAAGCTTGAGGTAACACTGCCGCCGGCGCCGGTCAAAGCGGATGTGCTCTTCGTTTTCGACGTCACGATGAGCATGGCCGATGTCCTGGCCTCCGCCGCCAAGAACGCGGATCGCATCATGGCAGACCTGGCCAGGCTTATTCCCGACATCCAGTTCGGCGTCGTCAGCGTGTCGGATTATCCGGTGAAGCCCTATGGTGAACCCGGCGACGCCGCATATACCCTGAATCTGCAAATCACAGCCGATCAGGCCCAGGTGCGGACGGCGCTCAACAGCTTGAAACTCCAGCAGGGCGGCGATGGCCCCGAAGCCTACGGGAGGGCGTTCGAGCAAGTGGCGACGGACCCGGCGGTAGGCTGGCGCGATGGCGCGCGCCACCTGGTCGTCTCTTTTGGGGATTCGGTGCCTCATGCTACCGACCTGAACGCCGGCATGGCGTCCCCGCAGCCCTACCTCCCCGGTCAATCTTGGGGTGGTACGGCCTATGACGGGAACCTATTGAACGCCCAGGGCATTACCGATAAATCAGATTGGCAGGCAGTCCTGGCTGGCTTGCAGAAGCAATCTATCACGGTGCTACATGTGGTATCTGGGTCGGCCGGCGAGGATGTATTGCCGCCCCAGGCATTGCAAGTCTACTGGAACTATTGGGCCGGCTTGACGGGCGGCGAAGCGGTGCTGCAACGCGATGCCAGCCAGTTGCCAGAAACGATTCAGACGTTAGTTGCCGCGGCGAGCCGGCGGGTGAGCTTGTTGCGCGTGATGCCGGCCGGCGCGTACGCCGGCTGGGTCAGCAGCAGCCCGCCGGAATATCGCAACCTGCAGGTACCGGATACGGGCCTGACACAGGCATTCAATGTGGTCATCACGCCGCCCAAAGGCACAGCCGATGGCATCTACTCCATCCGCCTCTCCGTAATCGGCGATGGCGCCACGTATGGCGTGTGGACGGTTTCGGTGAATGTGTCCTGCGGCATCAAGGGATGTATCGCTCGAGAAGATCGTTGCAGCAACGTCTTCCCCTGGCTGCTCATTCCCTGGTTGTTGCGGTTATTGCTCATCCTGCTGGTACTCCTGCTCTGGTGGCTGGCGCAACGGCTGGTGTGGGGCGAGGACTGGTTCAAAGAGCGGAGGAAACGCTGTCCGTGGTGTTGGATCCCTTGCATATTGGCGCTGCTCCTGTCGCTTCTCCTGGCATGGGGGCTGGCGCAAGGTGTGAGCGATTGGATCTGTCAAAGCTCGGGGCAACGGCCGCTGGAAACCCCGCCGGCCGGCTTGCGGATTGTGACCCCCACGCAGAATATTGTAACGCGAGCGACGACGGCGCCAATGGGCACGTCCACGCCAACGGTTGATCCGCAGAAACAGCTTGGCGGAGCCGGCACGGCTGCCGCGCCAACGGTTGCCATCGTCCGCACGCCGTTGAATGGGAGTCGCCGCGTGGCGCTGATTGGCCCCATGCCCGATCCCGGCCTGGAAGGCGTCAGCTTGAAGCGCGTCTCCGTTGACCAATTGAATCTGGATACGCTGCGCGATTTCGACACCCTCGTCCTGGCGCAACAGTGCGAGGCCGGCGGTTGGCCGCAACGTATCCAGTGCGACATCAATTTGTGGGTCGCCGCCGGCGGCAAGCTCATCATCTACGACTCGGATGAGTGTGGCCAGGCCGCGGACTACACCTGGCTACCCTACCCCTTCAGGACTGACAATCCCGGCGCGCGCGGCTCCATGAACGGGATGTTCAAGATTGTCGCTGAAGACACGATGGTCAGCCGCAACCCGGCATCGCCCTATTTCATAGACGAGAGCGAATTGAGCCGCTCAGAGATCGGCGATGCCAATGTGATGGTAACGAATCACCTAGCCTGGTGGGGAGACGCCGAGGCGCGCAACTTGCACGGCAAGCAAGGCTTCGTGCATGCCTTCTCCTTCTGGGGAGCCGGGCTGATTATCTACAACGGCCTGGACACCGATAGCATTGCCATGCCGGCCATGTGGAAGCTGTGGGAGAATGAACTCTTGCAGGATTGGGAGGGGATCACAGGGATTCCGCCGACAGGCCTGCTGCGCCAGACGCGTGTTGCCGGCAGCCCCCTGTCCTCGCTTGATATTCCGTTCTGGGGGCGCGTCCCGTGGTGGCTGCCCCTGGTCGTGCTGCTGGTATTGCTGCTGCTCTGTTTCCTCTGCTGGCTGTTGTGCCGCAAACGCCAGGAGACGGAGGTTGATGGGCCTACTCCGCCCGTGCATACGCCTCCAAGGGCGGAGCCTCCCTTCCTGCCAGCCTGGGGCGGCCCTGAAAGGGTCGCCTGGGATCCCGCGCCGACGTTGGTGATCGGGCTGGGCGGCACGGGGCGCTGGGTACTGACCTTCTTGAAACACAATCTGGAGACGGCCGGCGGCGGGCGCTTGATAGGTCCGGTGCAGCTGTTCTGCGTGGACAGCAATCGCCAGGAGCGCGTGGCCGGCCAGGATGTCGCCGTGCAGTGGGCCGGCGTGGGCCTGGATGATACGCGAGAGGTACTCGTTATCGGGGAAGACCTGCGCAATGTGTTGGAACGCGCCGGGTCTGGGGAGGAGACTGAGTTGGCGTCCTGGTTCCCGGTGCAGGACTACAGGGCGCGCCTGCGGCCCATCGAGAAAGATGCGCGCGAGGGGACCGGGCAACGCCGGCCGATGGGCCGCGCCCAGGTCTTCCGCGACATCCAGCGCGGACAGGCCGGCTCTGTGTTGTGGCGCCGGCTGAGCGACGCCCTGCAGCCAATGCAGAACGAACAGCATGTCCAGATCATCATCGTCAGCTCGTTGGGCGGTGGGTTTGGCAGCGGGGCGCTGGCAGATGTCGCGTATCTGGCGCGGCTGGCTGCCGATCGGGTGGGCATCCAGGGCGCGACCGTCAGCGCATTGCTGGCTACGGACGATGTCTTCAATGCCGTTGGCCGCACGTCACTGATGCGGGTCAACGCGTTGGCAACGCTCCGGGAACTCGAACGATTCTTGCTGGCCCAGAATCGCCCATACCCGATGCGGTACAGCTACGGTTCACGCGATGACATCAGTGATCGCTTCCTGCGTCAGAGCCTGCTGGATGATTGCTTCGTCTTTGATGGGCGCCGTGAGACACGTGATCTGAGCAATTACGCTCCTCAGCAGGGGACCTTCCCGCTCATGGCCGACGCGCTGCAGATACTGATAGACAAAGCCGCGCGCGATCCGGTTAGCCCCCTCGCCAACTATCGCACCACCACGCGCACATCCGTCGCCGCTGAACAGGTGAACCGGGCACGCGGCGTGGTCGGTGGGCTGGGGTGCACGACATACCGCTTGCCGCTGCTCAATCTGGCGCGGGAATGCAACGTTCGCTTCGCGCGTGAACTCGTCCGGCGGTGGTTGGTCGGTTCGGC
>CAIQJD010000861.1 GCA_903872005.1 uncultured bacterium
CGCCGCCGAAGCCGGCCTTGAACCGATACACGCCCCACATCGGATCATCTTCCTGCAACGCATCCGGCGCGCCCCACCAGTCATAGGCCGTGCAGCCGGCCGAGCGCGCCCAGCGCAGCGCCTCCCACTGCAACAGGTGATTCGGCATTCGCTCGCGCCCCGCGTCGGCCGAAGCCCCGTACATATACCAGGCGCGCCGGCCGAAGCGGAACAGCAGCACCCCGGCTATCGGCTCCTCCTCAGCCTCGGCCAACAACAGGCATCCCAGACCGGCCGTCAGGAACCGCTGCCAGGCCGACTGGTAGTAGGGATACTCGCGGATCAAGAACCCATCGCGCCGGCTCGTCTCGGCGTACAGGCGATAGAACGCCGACAAGTCAGCCGCCACGCCGGCGCGCACCGTCACCCCCTTACGGGCCGCCAGACCGATGTTATAGCGCGTCTTCGGCTTCATGGCCGCCAGCAGCGCCGGCTCGTCGCCCCGCAGGTCCGACAGCACCGTATGGCGATATTGGATCTGATCCGTCGAGAAGCGCCAACCGCGCCGGCCAAGCGCCGCCGCGACAGCCTCGCCCTGCCATGCCCCCAACGCCGGGTCCGCTCCGCCCTCCGCGTAGTCCACATCCGGGTCCATCTTGACGAAAATCGCCGCCCGCCGGCGCGCCAATCCCTCCAGATGCCCCAGGACGGCCTCGACCAGAGCCACGTCGCCCCAGTCGTCCAGCAACGGCCCTTTGGGAACATACAGAATGCTCAAAGGAAGCCGGCCCGCCCGCCGGCGCAACACCAGCGCCGCCCCGCGCAATCGCTCGCCCTCGCGATAGGCCCAGCGCTCGGCGCGCCAGCCGTGCCCTCCCTTATGCGCCGCCCAAGCATTACTCTGGAGGGCGTGCGGAAACGGCAAACGCAGCAACATTTCGTCCCAGCCGGCCGTCTCGGCAACTTGCGCCGCCTGAATCATCGCCCTAGCCCAACATTCCCGACCGGCGCGCCCGCATCGCCCATTGATACAGGCGATGACGCGCCGGCGAATAGACATAATCCCACGCGCCGACGTAGCGCACCACGCGTCCGCCGAAGCCCTGTTTGAAGCGATAGACGCCCCACAACCCGTCCTGACGCTCTGTCACCGTCTCCTCGTATTGCTCCGGCGCTTGCCCCACTTCGTCCGGGATGCCCCACAGGTCATACATCTGGCATCCCTTGTCCCTGGCCCAGCACATAGCTGCCCACTGCAACGCGTGATTGGGCATGCGCTGGCGCTCAGCATTGGCCGACGCGCCGTACATATACCAGGCCATCGGCCCCTGGGCGAATACCATCAGGCCGGCGATGACCCGCTCCTCGAACGTCGCCAACAGGAGCGCGCATGCGCCGGCCGGCGCGAAGATCTGGTGTGCCCGCGCATAGTACGCCGCCCCATGCACGGCGAAGCCATCGCGTGCCCCGGTCTCTGCCATCAACCGGCCGAACGCCGGCAAGTCCTCCGCCCCGCCCTGGCGCACGATGATCCCTTTGCGCTCCGCCAGCCCGATATTGTAGCGGGTCTTCGGCTTCATGCGCGCCCGCAGCGCCTCATCTGTCCCGCGCACATCGAGCCACACCGTGCTGCGCGGCTGCACCGTCTGCGTCGAAGGTACGCAGCCGGCTCGCCCCAACGCCTGCGCCGCCGGCGCGCCATCCAGCTCTTCCGGCTCGGCTTTCAACAGGAAGGCGCCGCGCCGGCGCATCTCCCGATGCAGCTCCGCCCAGAACGCAGCGCCAATGGCGGGATCGGCCCAGCGTCCGACCGGCCCTTTCGGGATGTAGGCCAACCGTTGGCCCAGCGGCAGCCGGCGCAGCAGGATGAGCGCGCCGGCCAGCGCCGCGCCGGCCTCGCCGACGGACACCCGCGCCGCTTCCCAGGCCGCGCTGGCCTTGAAGCGTCCCCACGCGCTGCTCTGCAAGAGATGTCCATTGGGTTGGCCGGCCACAAACGCGTCCCAGCCGGCGTCATCGAGCATCATGCGCTCTATCATGATCGTATCGCCGCTAGCGCGCCGGCGACATGCTGCGCGAGAAGAGCGCGGCCTTTTCCACCCGCTCCAGGACTGGCTGATAGGGCGTCCCCGGCACGCGCGACGGCGTGAACGTGCAGTTCGGATTCAAGACCAGTTCTGGAACCGTCAGGTCTTGCCGGTAGAAGAAACTGCTGGGGAACAGATCCCCTGGATAGGTGAAGTTGTCCAGCGTCGCCAGCTCCACCAGGATGCCGGCGCCGATGCCGCTCTCCAACATGCTCCCCACCCAACACGGGATGCCGGCGTCCTTTGCCATCTGGTGCAGCTTCAACGCCACCGACAGACCACCGACGCGGCCCATCTTGATATTCAGCACCCGACACGACTTCAGCTTGAGCGCCCACTCGAACGCCTTCACCGACTTGACCGACTCGTCGAGACAGACCGGCGTCTCGATCTGGCGTTGCAGCTCCGCGTGTTCCAGCAAGTCCGTGTGGAACAGTGGCTGCTCGATCATCGCCAGCCCGATCTTGTCAATCTCGCGGAACAACGGCAGGTCATCCAACGTGTACCCGGAGTTGCAGTCAATGTGAAACGTCTGCTTGGGGAAGGCGCTGCGTACAATACGCAGCATCTCCAGGTCCCAGCCGCGCCGCGCTTTGAGCTTGATGCGCTTGAAGCCCCGATCCACCGCGCCCTGCAACTTGCCCAGCAGCATGTCATAGGAGTCCTGGACGCCGAAATCTGCGCCGGCTTCCACCTCGCGGAACTTCCCGCCGAACAGCTCGTGCAGCGGCCGGCCTTCCATCTGCGCCTTGAGCGACCACCAGGCGATCTCGCAGCCGGCTTTGGCGAAAGGATTATCCTTGAACCACATCAGCGCGTCCAGAATATCCTCGGCCCGTCCGATCTCACGCCCCACGACGAGCGGCGCCATGAACTCGGTGATGTTGTAATAGACCGACATCGCCGTCTCCGGCGAATAGAAGGGCGCGCGCAGCGGCGTGCTCTCGCCC
>CAIQJD010000862.1 GCA_903872005.1 uncultured bacterium
CAGGCCGGCTGGGTCTCGTCTCAGGATTTGGTGACAGACCCAGTGATGCGATGCCACAGTTTCCAGAGTGGGTTCCGAGTCGTCGCCGGCGTTGGCGCCGGACTGTCGACCCACGGTTCGAGCACAATGGCGTCGTGCTCGATGAAGGCCATGTGCGGCAAGTCGGCGACCGCCTTCAGCGGCCGCGGATGCTCGCAGATCAGCTTGCCGATGCGTAGCTGAGAAGGGTGCAGGCGCAGCGCGCAGACGATGGCGCTTTCATCCCCTTCCGCGCCGGCGTGGGCCAGGCCGCGCAATTTGCCCCACACGACGATATTTCCGCCGGCGATGACCTCGGCCCCTGGATTGACATCTCCCACGACGAGGATGTGTCCGCGATGCGCCACCGAGGCGCCGGAGCGTAGGGTGCGCCGAATCGCCAGCCCCTCGCTGGCGGTGATGCTGCCCGAAGGGCTGGCGGCGCTATCTTCGGGACGCGCCGGGACGATAGAGAGCCGGCCGTCAACAAGGCGCGTTTCGAGGCCGAGGCTGGAGGCAGCGGCGCGCGTTTCCAGGGCTTCGGATTCCACGCCCCACAGGCTGACGTCCCAGCGTTCCAGCGCCCGGCCGAGCGCCTCGATCTCATCCCGGTTCAGGATGCGGGCGCCCACGCGCAGGGCGACCCGGCCGCCGCGGAAGAAGGTGGCGGATTGCCCAAGCCGTTGATCAAGTTCTCGCAGCGCGGTCTCCCAATCGCCTGGCTCGATCTCTACGATCAGGCCATCGCTGACGCCGCGCACTACGACTTTTCTATCCGCCATTCTGCTTGTCCTGGGGTGCGTAATAGATCATCGGCGTGTTGAAGTAGTGGCTCAGAATCTCCGTGGCGATGGGCACCGAGGTTTCCGAGCCTTCGCCGCCATTATAGACGAATACGACGAGCGCGATCTGGGGTTTGTCGGCCGGGGCGTAGGCAGTGAACCAGGCGTGGGTGGGCAGGTTGCCCTTGGCGTCGCGTGGGCCGGCGTATTCGGCGGTGCCGGTCTTGCCGGCGACCGCAATGCCGACCAGTCCTGCGTTGGTCGCCGTGCCACGCGTGATGACGGCTTTCAGGCCGGCCTGTACCGTGGCGATGTTCTTGGCCGAGACGTCCACTTTGCGAATGACGCGCGCTTCTGTGACCGAGACGGTCTTGCCATCCGGGTCGGTGACGGCTTTGACTAAGTGCGGACGATAAAGCGTGCCGCCATTGGCGATGGCCGTGGTGGCATTCAGCAACTGGAGCGGACTGGAGAGCATGAAGCCCTGGCCGATGGACATATTGTAGGTGTCGCCGGTCACCCAACTTTCCCCGTAATTCAGGCGTTTCCAGCGGGTGGTGGGAACCAGGCCGGCCGTCTCGCCGGGCAGGTCAATGCCGGTCAGTTCGCCGAAGCCGAATGTTTGGGCGTATCGGGCGAGGCGGTCCAGCCCCAGGCCGGCGAAATCGCGGAAACCGCCGGCTACCTGATAGAAGAAGATGTCGCACGATTGTGCCAGGGCTTCTTCGACAGCGATGGGGCCGTGACCACGTTCGTACTTGCTAATCCAACAGAAGAACTTCTGCGCTTTGGTGGGGTCGTCCGGGAAGTATTGGTTGGGCAGGTACATGATGCCATCGCAGCGCAACTGCGTGGATGCACTAATGACATTCTCCTGCAGACTGGCGGCCGCCGGCACGATCTTGAAGGTGGAGCCGGGTGGGTACTGTCCGCTGATGGCGTTGTTGACTAGCGGCCGGCGGCTGTCTCGACTCAATTGCTGGTAGTCGTGCCAGTTGATGCCGCCGTTGAACATGTTGTTGTCATAGTTGGGCAGCGAAACCATCGCCAGGATCTCGCCGTTGTTCGGATCCATGGCGATGACGACGCCAGAGCCGGGCAGCTTGTTTTGTAGACCGCGTTGCAGGGCCTCGGCGGCGATCTTCTGCAACGACACATCCAGAGTCAGGACCAGGTTGTTGCCGGCCGTCGGGGAGATCACAGAGCCGACAGAGCGGACTTCACGGCCGGCGACATCCACCTCGATCACGCGCTGGCCGGGTTGGCCGCGTAGCGTGCTTTCGTAGACCAGCTCCAGGCCGGCCAGGCCGGTCTGGTCGGTGGGGGAATAGTCCTTGTCCACATAACTTGTGAGCTGCTCGCCAGGTATGGGGCCGACGTAGCCCAGGATGTGCGCGGTCAAAGCGCCGGTGAGATATTGACGCGCCGGCTCCACGCTGAGATGCACGCCGGGCAGGTCACGATGTGCTTCTTCGAGGATGAAAGCTTGATCTTGCGTGACGTTGGTCTTGATCAGCAGGGGTTGATAGGGGGCCAGCTCGCGCACCTGGTCAATACGACTCTGGATGAGGTCCACCGGGTCGCGGATGTCGGCATAGGCGCGCAGACTGGCTGTCAGGGCGTGGGCTTCCCATCGGTCTTCCGTGATCTCCGCGTTGTCCTGGACCAGATAGGGCATTTCCAGCCAGGCGTTGTCGGCGATTTCGAGGAGGCTTACCAGCCGGCTGATGACCGCGCGTTCCTGGGTTGCGTCGTCAGGAAGATCGGCGGGGATGATGGAGATGGCGAAGCTGGGCACATTTCGCACCAGGATCTCGCCGCGCCGGTCATAGATGACGCCGCGCATACTGGGCAAGGCGATTTGGCGCAGCCGCACCTGATCGGCCCGCGCGGCGTACTCCGGCCCTTTCACCACTTGCAGTCGCCATACCCGCATGCCCAGGATGGCGAAAGCCAGAATCGCCACGCCAACCAGAATACGCAACCGCCACTGCGGTTCGAATTGTGCCAGACGGGTCGGCTCCGATGGGCGCGCTCTCACCAGACCACCTCACGCGGCGATGTGCGACGATGTATCCAGCGTACCAGCGGGTAGATGACGATCATGCACGCGATGTTGGCGATCAACGCCGGCCCCACGACTCCCGTGAAGGCGGCGCTCCACTCGATTTGCCGGCCGCTTACATAGAACAAGGCGAGGGTGATGGCGTAGTAGGCAGGTGTGGCAAGGAGTGCGCCGACCAGCGGAAGGAGCGTTTGGGAGCGAAACAGGTTGGCGCTGCCGATGCTGGAAATGACGCTGACGCCTACCAATGCAGCCGTGAAGATGCCGAAGGGCGCCGCTGAGAGTACGTCCAGAACGATGCCGCCGATCAAGGCCCACAAGAGGCTTTCCTTCAGGCCGCGTTGTAAGGTCCATGCTGCCACCAGGGTGAGCATCAGGTCCGGCTGGTGGCCGGCGATGCGCGCGTGGGGCAGGACGGCTGATTCGATCAGGCCGGCCAATATGAGGAGTGGCGTGAATAGATAATACCAGGTGAGTTCCATGTCGCGTCTGCTTCGCTTTGCGTCGAGAACCCCGGCGGGAGATCCGTTAAGGCCGCGCCGGCGTGCCCTCTGGCGTTGCTTGAGCCTTGTCGGTTTGTAGCTCTTCGGGCTTGAGTGGGATGAAGTTGGTGATGACCAGGACAATTTCGAGCCGGCTGAAGTCCACCGCGGGGCGCACTTCGGCTTGCTGATACATCTCGTATTCCTTGCGCTGCAGGGAGGTCACCTGACCAATATAGATCTGGCGTGGAAAGCCGCCGCCCAGACCGGATGTCAGGATCCAGTCGCCCAGCGCGATGGCGGTCTCGCCCTGTGGGACATAGTCGAGCAGTAGCTTGCCGCCCAACTGGCCCTTGATGATGCCGGGCGAGCGCGTGCGCTGCACCAGGGCATTGACGGAGCTGTCGGCGTCAATGATGAGGCGCACCCGCGCCGACGCCGGGTAGATTTGCTCCACGCGGCCGACGAGACCACGCTCTGTCACGACCGGCATGCCTATTGCGATGCCATCGTTGGAGCCGGCGGCAATGATGATGTATTGCAGCAGGCTATTGGGTTCGTAGCCGACGACGCGAGCGCGTACCTGGGCGGCCTTGAATTCGCCGCTGGCGCTGGACTCGGCGAAGTTGACCAGCCGGCGCAGCACTTCGTTCTCGGCCTGCAATTCCTTCAGGCGCACGTTCTCGACGGCAAACTGGTTCGCTAATTCCGTCAGTTGTTGGTTCTGTTGGCGCAGATCGCGGAGATCGCGCAAGGTCTGAAAGAGATCGGCGACGCTGCGTCCGAATGCCCCCAATTGTTCCTGTACTGGCGCAAAGAAGCGAAAGACGCCTCCTTCTACAGTACGCAACTGGCCGGTGCGCGCCAATACGAGGCCGGCAATCATCAGGCTGAGGAGGACGACCAGCCAGATGGTATAGCCGCGCGATTTTCTCACCGCAATAGGCTCCCTCGCCGGCCGGCGCCAGCGGGCCGAGGCCGGCGACTAGTGTACCGTGCTGCCACGTTCGGTCGAAACCAGGGCCTTGTGGTAGATGTCCAGCGATTCGAGCACCCGGCCGGCGCCGCGAGCCACGCAGGTGAGGGGGTCTTCGGCCACATAGACGTGCATCTTCGTTTCGTCAGAGAGGCGTTCCGCCAGGCCGTGCAGCAGCGCGCCGCCGCCGGCCAGCGCAATGCCCTGTTCCATGAGGTCGGCGATCAGCTCTGGCGGTGTTTCATCCAACGCCTCGCGGACGGTGTTCACGATGGTCTGCACGCAGTCCGAGAGCGCCTCGCGCATCTCGACGCTACTGACCTCCACGGATTCGGGCAAGCCGTTGATCAAGTTGCGACCGCGCAAGAGCATCGTCTGTTCGCGTTCCATGGGGAAGGCAGAGCCGATGGCGATCTTGCACTTTTCGGCCATACGCTCACCGACGTAGAGGTTGTATTTCTGGCGCGCGTACTGGATGATGGATTCATCCATCTCGTCGCCGGCGACGCGGATGGAGCGGCTGACCACGATGCCACTCAGCGAGATGACGGCTACTTCGGTGGTGCCGCCGCCGATGTCTACGATCATGCTGCCGACCGACTCATTGATGGGCAGATTGGCCCCGATGGCGGCCGCGATG
>CAIQJD010000863.1 GCA_903872005.1 uncultured bacterium
CCCGACACGGAGCGCCTCCGCAACGTCGCCGGCACCGGCCCCTTCAAGATCAAGGAATGGCTCGGCCAGCGCGACCTCGTCCTGGTAGCCAACGAAGATTACAAGTGGGCTTCCTCGTACTTCACCAACAAGGCCGCCCCCAAGATCAAGACCCTGCGTATCCGCAACGCGGCCGACACCGATGCCCGCCTCGTCTCCCTTGAAACCGGCGAAAGCCACTTCATCACCCTGGTGCCCGACGCCCACGTCGCGCGCCTCAAGCAAGACCCGAACTTCAACATCATCTCCAAGCTGGTCCCCGGCATGCCGCAGATGAACTACATCAACGTCAAGATCGCGCCGACCAACCAGCTTAAGGTGCGCCAGGCGATCAACTTCGCCACCAACAAGGACGAAATCAACAAGGTCGTCTACTACGGCAACGTCGAGCCGGCCTACGGCCCGCTGTCCAAAGTCATGTTGACCTACAACGCCGCGGTCGAAAAGCTGTACAAGTTCGACCTCGAAAAGGCCAAGACCCTGCTGAAGGAAGCCGGCTGGGAAGACACCAATAAGGACGGCATCGCCGAAGCGAAGGGCGTCGCCGGCGTCAAAGACGGCACGCAGCTCGAAGCCAAGATCGTGCGCGGCCGCTCGTGGCAGCAGTACTCGGACGTCTGGCAGCGCCAGTTGAGCCTCGCCGGCTTCAAGTCCCAGATCATCATGATGGCTGGCGACGGCCCCGATTGGTACGGCTGCACCAACCAGTTGCCGGCCAACGGCGACGTGGGCGTGGATGACGTCATCGTCGCGACCCGCGACTGGGACAAGAACCAGTGCGGCGGCGCCATGAACTACGCCTGCACCTGCGACCAGCCGGACCTGCAAGACCCGATCCAAAAGTTCCTGGATCAGGCCGCCAAAGCCCAGACCATGGACGAGCGCAAGAAAGCCCTCGGCGATCTCCAGATGTTCGTGATGGAGAATGCCCTGGAAGTGCCCATCTACGAGCTGTACTGGTTCGCCGGCAGCCTCAGCTCGCTCAAGGGCGTGAAGTCCGACGCCTCAGGCTTCTACTACTACTTCTACGACGCGTCCTGGGAGCGCTAGTTCACCCGCCATAGGGTGAAGGCGCACGCTTTCGCCCCCACCCCGCTCCCTTCCCTTTCCGTCCCAAAGGCGAGGGAAGGGAGCGGATTCCTGTTTGGAGGCTCGCATGACGAAATACATCGGCCGGCGTTTGCTGGCCGCCATCCCCACGGTACTGGGGGTGTGCGTGATCGTCTTCTGCATGATGTTTTTCTCCCCTTATGACGCGGCGCGCGAGATGGGGCGCATCAACCATCTCAACGCCGAACAGATCCAGAATCTGCGCGTAGAAATGGGACTGGATCAGCCATTTCTGGTGCGCCTCGGCAATTGGTTTTTCAATCTGGTGCGCGGCGACCTGGGCAAATCGTTCATCCAGCGCATGCCAGTCACCAAGATGATTGGCGCCCGGCTCTGGACGACGCTGGAGCTGGCGCTGGCCGGCATGTTGATCGCCACCGTCCTCGGCATTGGCCTCGGCATTCTGGCGGCCGTCAAAGAGAACTCCCTCGGCGATACCGTTTCCATGGTCATAGCCCTCATCGGCAGCGCCATGCCGGATTTTTGGTTGGCGCTGATCATGATCTTCATCTTTTCGCTCACCTTGCGCTGGCTGCCCACCCTCGGTCAGGGTGATATTCAGCATCTCATCATGCCGGCCTTTGTCGTCGGGCTGACCGAGGCCGGCGTCATCGCCCGCACGGTGCGCTCTAGCCTCGTGGAAATCATGCACGAGGACTACATCCGCACGGCGCGCGCCAAGGGCCTGAAAGAGCGCCTGGTACTCATCCGCCACGGCCTGCGGAACGCGCTCATCCCCACCGTCACGATCATCGGCATCAACATGGCCGCCGTCCTGGGCGGCGTCGTCATCGTCGAGCAGATTTTCGCTCGCGAGGGCATCGGCCGGCTGACCGTGGAGAGCGTCACGAACTTTGACATGCCGGTGGTGCAAGGCACCGTCTTGCTCGCCGCGTTGATCTTCATCTTCGTCAACCTCGCGGTGGACATCACCTACGCGTTCTTCGATCCCCGCATCCGCTACGACACGAACCGCTGATGGGGAGGCATTGACTCAAAAGCCATGAGCAAAGCTGCGAATACCATGCTCAACACCGCTACGCGCCAGCCCAGGACGCGCACCGCCATCATCGTGCGCCAGTTCTTCAAGAATCGCGGCGCCGTCGTCGGGGCGGCGATTGTCCTCTTCATGGTCCTGATCGCCCTTTTCGCGCCCTAC
>CAIQJD010000864.1 GCA_903872005.1 uncultured bacterium
ATGCCGAGGTATTCGAGGAACTTGAGACCGGTCGAGCCGGCCAGGAGCGCCGCCCCGATGACCGCCAGGATGCCGCCAGGGATGAGGGGCCACCAGGCGACGTGCGGCGTGAAGAGCGCGCTGGCCAGGGTGATCAGGCCCCAGCCGCCGGCGAAAGCCAACAGGAACAACCCGCCCGAAGCCGGCTCGGCATAGTTAGGCCCGATCCCTTCCACTAACAGGGCGCCGACGCCAATGCCGGCCACGATGCCGCCCGGAATCAGCAGACCGATGCGGCGGGTCGCCGCGCCCCAGACCAGGAAGACCACTCCCAGGGCCAGAGGGAAGTAGATGCCCAGATCAACCTTGAGGACTTGATTCAGGAACAGGAAGACGCCGATGGCGATGAGGACGATGCCGCCGATCCAACCGGCGCGGTTCTTTGTCACAACGTTCGGGGTTTGGGTTTCATTCGTTTCTTGAGCGCTCATGGTTCCACCTCCACAATTATACTGTGCTGTTCGTTTCATCGGACTTACGGTATCAGTATAGCGCGGCGGCGGAAACGAGAGATGTGCAGGAAGTCATGCGCGGGGTCATACCGTGGCGTATGACCTGATGTGACGGTCATGCTGGCAAAAAGCGCCACCCGCCGGCTGGCAGCCGGCGGGTGGCGCAGGCGGCGTTACTTCGTCGCCGTCGGCGCGACGGTCGGCGTCGGAACCGGCGAAGGCGACGCCGCCGGCGTCGGCAGGCCGGCCGGCTCGGCCGGCGCGCCCAACCCCTGGTACGATGGACAGAGCGTCGCCCCGCGCTGCGTCAGGCAATCCTCGATCTGGCCCAGCGTCAGCCGGCCGACCATCTCCAACAGGCCGTCGTCACTGCTGGCGAGGATCAGCAGAGCCGTATACTTCTCGTGGCGGTCGAGGACGAACAGGCCCGTATACGCCATGCCGATGGCGCCGGCCTCCCCCAACATGACTGCCCCCTGTGTGCCGCCATAGCGGTTGAGATAATCGGACACCCAGGCCAGATTCAGGCTGCTGAGGCCGGTCTGGTTGCTGGCGCCGGCCTGATTGATCTGACGCAGCAACGAAGCCGGACTATCGCTGACGCTCAACACCACGCCCTGGCTCTCCAGGATCGCCCGCGCATCGGCGGCGCCGGCCTGCTCGTAGCGCCCCAGGAGGATGACATCGGCGTCGGCCGGCGCGCTGCCGACCAGGGACAGGCTGCGGCCACTCTGTCCCAGATAGCGCTGCAGCGCCCCGCCGGCAGCCAGCGCCTTGCTGGAAAGATCGCCGCGTTCGGGCTGCAAGTAGGCCAGGCTGATCTGCGCCCCAAAGGCCGCGGGGAAGGCGCGCAGATCGGCCGGCCGGCCAGAGAGCGCCAGGAAATCCGCCAGATTGCTCACGAAGCGATCATTGTCGTAGCGCGCGCCGGCCTGTTCACTCAAGCAGGTCAAATCGCCCAACAGCGCGACCCGTCCCAGCTCTGCCAGCCCGACCGGCGAAAGGCGTGCGCCGGCCGGCCGACCCGAAGAGAAAGTCAGCGCGTCGCCCCACATCTGCGGCGTGGCCGTCCCCTGAATAGAATGCGCCGTTTGCAGGGCCATGGCCTGCAATCCGTCAGTCAGTGGGCCGGCCTCGAACTGCGTCAAGATGGGGCGCTGAAAGTGGCCGTCGTTGGTCTCCAGATTGTAGAGGTAATCGTCGGCGAAGAATGCGCCGAACAGGCCGGCGATGCGATTGAGATAGCGCGTATCGCTCAGGATCACTTCCTGGTAGCTCTGATCGGGCAGAGGTTGATAGAAGCGATGCGTCTTCATCGGCTCGGCGATCAGCAGCAACTTGCCGCCCCGCGCGACGAACTGACGCACCGCAGCCAGCTCTTCGTCGGCATAGGGCGACTCCGGCACGACGATGACCAGCGCCTGGGCGCTCCGCAACTGGCCCAGGAAGGCGGCCGGCTCCTCGGCGTAGCTCACGCGCGCCCCGCGCGCGGTCGCCCGGCTGAGGAGCCGGCTCAAGTCCGTCAACTCTACGTTGTTGTTGTGCGCCAGGTCCACCAGCACCCCGCCGGCCAGGGTGAGCATCTGCGCCTGGTCGGGGCGCGTGGTGGCCGGGGCCGGCGTGGCGAAAGGCAAATCATCCAGATTGGGGGCCACGATGACGCCGGGGGTATAACGCGCCATATTGCGCGGGTAGAAACGCGCCTGGCGCAGCGCGATCGGCCCATAGAAGGCGGCCAGCAGACTGGCGATCCACAACAGGCCCAGCACGACGTAGCCGGCGATGGCGAGGATGCGTTTCATGGCTCGCCTCCTTCAGACAGACCGGCTGGCGCAGCTTGCAGCCAGGAGAAGAGGCTATTCAACACGGGAACGCGTGGGGGAACCGATTTGACGCGCTGGCCGCGCACGCCGGCGCGCTCCGCCGCCAGCCGGTTCGCGTCGGCCAGCGTCCCGATCTTGTCCACGAGGCCCAGCTTGAGCGCCTCGACGCCCAGGTACGCCTCGCCGCGCGGCAAAAGTTGCGCGTTGGATCCCAGGGGGCCGGCGCGTTGGGAGAGGACGGCCTGCAAGAAGCGTTGGCGCACGATCTCCAACTGGCGCAACTGTTCTTCCTCGCTGGCCGCGCTCAACTTGTGCGGCCCGCTGACCAGGAGATCATCGGCCGGCGGTGGGTCGCGTCGCGCCAGCGACCAGACCCCCACGTTGCCGACCGTCGAGAGGCTGGTCGCAAAGATCGTTTCGGCGGCCGCGGCGATGAAGTACGCGCCGCTGGTACCCCTGCCGTCAATCATGGCGACCACCGGCTTGCGCTCGCGCGCCCGCAACACTTCCATATACACGCGCTCGCTGTCCACCGCGCTGCCGCCAGGCGAATCAATCCGCAACACGATGCCGGCCACGGCCGCATTGCCCAGCGCATTGCTCAACTGATCGGAGATGGCGTCGGCCGTCTCGCGCGTGATTTCGCCCTTGACCGGAATTTGCAGGACGATGGGCTGAGCCACCAGGGAGAGGCTGGCCGCATAGCCGGCGATCAGGGCAATCAACAAGGTACAGAGCCAGACGATGACGCCCCAGGCCCAGGTCGGCTTGAGATGACGTAGACTCATAGGTTGTCCATCCTTTTGCTCATGCAATACGTGGCACCCGCGCCAGAATCTCCGCGACCACTTCGTACCCGATAGTGCCCAACTGCCGGGCAACCTGCGCCACACTGATCTCTTCTTTGCCTTGCCGGCCAATCAAGACCACCTCATCCCCCTGACGCACGTTGGGGATGTGGGTCACGTCAATCATGGTCTGATCCATGCAGACGCGCCCCACAATCGGGGCGCGCTGGCCCTTGACCAGCACCTCGCCCCAATGCGCCGGCGCGCGCCGGAACCCGTCCGCATAGCCCACCGGGATCACCGCAATGTCCCGCTCGCCGGCGGTGCGATAGGCATTGCCATAGCTCACGGCGCTCCCCGGCGGTAACCGCTTGACCTGGGCAATCTGGGTCTTGAAAGTCAGCGCCGGCCGGCAGCCGGCCGGCAGTGGCGTCTCATCCCCAGGCTCCAGCCCGTACAGCGCGATGCCCACCCGCACCATGTTCAGATGGCTGGCCGGCAGCGTCAGCGTGGCCGCCGAATTGGCCGCATGGGCCAGGGGAATGACGATGCCGGCGTCGGCCAATTGCCCCAGCACTTGCCGGAAAGTCGCCAACTGCTCCAGCGTATAGCGCTTGTCCGCAGCGTCGGCGACCGAAAAATGAGTGAATATGCCTTCGACATGCACGCCCGGCAGATCGCGGACTTCCCGGACGAAGGCCAGCGCCTCGTGCGGCAGCAGGCCCAAGCGCCCCATGCCAGTATCCACTTTGACGTGCACCGTGACCGTGCGGTTCAGTTCTTGAGCGGCGCGGCTGAAGGCGCGCGCCACATCGGTTGTGAAGACCGCGCCGGCCGCGCCGGCCAGGATCAGCTCGCGCGCCTGCCAGGCCGGCGTATAGCCCAGGACGAGGATGGGGGCCTGGATGCCGGCCTCGCGCAGGACGCTCGCCTCGCTGACACAGGCCACGCCCAGATAGCTCGCCCCATGCTGAATGGCGGTGCGGGCCACACGCACCGCGCCGTGACCATAGCCATCGGCTTTCAGCACGGCCATCAAGCGCACAGCGGGGCCGATGACGCCGGCGATGCGCTCGACGTTGCCGGCGATGGCCTCCAGGTCCACTTCCACCCAGGTCGGCCGGCCTGGCCGCATCAAGCGGATGCCCTGCCAGGCGCGGTTTTGGCGCACCAGATGGGTCTGCGCCTGGGCCGGCTCGGCCAGCAGGCCGGCTACGACGCCCTCCAGCCGCGCCTCTGGCGCGCCCTTGGCCAGAATCACCGCGCCGGGCTGCAACAGTGGCTCGACATGGCGCAGGATCTCTTCGTTGGTATTGGCGACGATGACCCGTTCGGCCGGCAGACGCTCGCCCGAACTCGACTCGGCGTCGCCGCCCAATGCCGCGTCAGCGATTGGCCGCGCATCTTCCCCTTTGATGAGCAACCAATCCGCGCCACGCGCCGCCCAGCGCCCCACCTGACGATACCCTTCGTCCGCAAAGCTTCCCAGGTCCGGCATGGCTCCCAGGATGGCGATGCGCCGGCGTTTGGGCCTGGCGATGTCGCTCAAAGTCTGCAACGCGGCCACGGCGGCGGTCGGGCTAGAATTGTAGGTATCGTCCAGGATGATTGTCCCGCCGCGGCCGGCCAGGGGGCGCAGCCGGCCGGCGAGCGGCTCCAACTGCTCCAGGGCCGTCATCGTCTCCGCCAACGGGACGCCATAAACCTGCCCGACCGCCACCGCCGCCAGGGCGACGTAGACGTTATGCACCCCCAACAGGCGCAGGCGACCGCGACAGGCTGGGCCGCCGCGCAATCTCACGCGCAGCCGGACGCCATCCAGGTCGCCAGTGATCTCATCGGCCCCAACATCGGGCGCGCCGGCGCGCCCGATGCCGTAGCCGCAAACGCGCGCCGCGCTGAGTTCCGCCATGGGGGCGACCCAGGGATCATCCATGTTGAGGATGGCCGCCCCGCCGGCCGGCAAGGCGCGGATGAGCTGGCTCTTCTCCTGCGCGATATTCGCCAGAGAGCCAAGATAGGCCAGGTGCGCCTCGTTGATGGCTGTGACCACGCCGACCTTCGGGCGGGTCAATTCGGCCAGCAGGCGAATTTCGTCAAAGGCGTCGCAGGCCATTTCCAGGACGGCCAGACGATGCTGCGGCTCCAGCCGGCCCAGGGCGATGGGCAGGCCATAGCGGCCATTGTAGTTGGCATAATTGCGGAAGACGGGGAAGCGCGACCCCAAAACGGCGGCGATGGCCTCTTTCGTGGACGTCTTGCCGACCGAGCCGGTGATGCCCACGACTTCCGCGCCATAGTGTGGCAAGATCCACGCCGCATAGTCGAGCAATGCCTGGCGGGTATCGGGGACATGGATGACCGTGACGCCGTAGCCGGCCAGATTGACCGGCCGCTGGCAGACGACGCCGGCCGCGCCCTGGCGGGCCGCTTCCTCCATGTAGTCGTGGCCGTCGCCTTTTTCCGTCTTGACCGCGAGGAAGAGTTCGCCGGCGCTGAGCAGGCGCGAATCATAGCAGAAGTCGCTGAAGACGCGCCCAAAGACCGGCCCGACGATCTGTCCCCCGACGGCGCTGAGGAACTGA
>CAIQJD010000865.1 GCA_903872005.1 uncultured bacterium
AGCTCGGAAATGGAGAGGGTGGCAAAGGCCATCGTCTGTGCGTGGTAGCCCTCGCCGTAGATGTTCAGGCCGATGAGGAAAGCCGCCAGGGTCGCGCCGGAGATGGCGAGGCTCTGCACGATGATGCCGATGATCATTTCGCGGTTGATGACCGGCTCGCGCACCGGCCGCGGCGGGCGCTCCATCGTGTCCGGGTCGCCCTTTTCCAGACCGAGAGCCAGCGCCGGCGCGCCGTCGGTGATCAGGTTCAGCACCAGCAGTTGCACTGCCGCCAATGGCAGCGGCAGGCCGGCCAGCGTCGAGATGAAGACGATCAGGATTTCGCCGACGTTGCAAGAGAGGAGATAGAAGACGAACTTGCGGATGTTGGCATAGATGATGCGCCCCTCTTCGACGGCCGAGACGATGCTGGCGAAGTTGTCGTCCGTCAGCACCATGTCGGCGGTCTCTTTGGAGACGTCGGTGCCGGTGATGCCCATGGCGACGCCGATGTCGGAGCGCTTGAGGGCCGGCGCGTCGTTGACGCCGTCGCCGGTCATGGCGACGATGTGGCCGCGCCGGCGCAGCGCCTCGACGATGCGCACCTTGTGCTGCGGCGAGACGCGGGCGTAGACGTCAATATCCTCGACCACTTCGGAGAACTGTTGGTCGTCCAGGGTATCCAGGTCGGCGCCGCTGAGGGCCTTGCCATGGGGGCGCAACAGGCGCAGTTCTTTGGCAATCGCCAGGGCGGTGTTGAGGTAGTCGCCGGTGATCATCACAGCGCGGATGCCGGCGCGCCGCGCGACGGCGATGGCGTCGCGCGCTTCGGGCCGCGCCGGATCAATCATGCCCACCAGTCCGACGAAGGTCAGCTCGCACTCCTGGGCGGGGGTCGGCTCGGCCGGCGTCTGGTCAAAGCGCCGATAGGCCAGGGCCAGGACACGCAGGGCATTGCTGGCGAGAGAAGCGTTCATCTCCAGGATGCGATGGCGGTCGCGGTCGGTGATCTCGCGTGCCACGCCGCCGGCGAAAATGTGCGTGCACAGGTCCAGGGTGATGTCGGGCGCGCCCTTGGTGAAGGCGATGGCGCGGCCATCCTCCAAATGGAAGGTGGACATGCGTTTGCGCTCAGAATCGAAGGGGACTTCAGCCAGGCGCGGGCTGGCGGTCTCGACCGCTTCGCGCCAGTAGCCGGCTTTGGCCGCCGCGACCACCAGCGCGCCCTCGGTCGGATCGCCGATCATGCGCCAGGTGGGGCCGCCATCGCTTTGGCCGCTCGGCTCCAGCTTGGCGTCGCTGCACAGCAACATGCCGCGCAGCAGCAAGTCGGCCGCCGGGAGGCTCTTGGGATCCAGGGCGCGGTCGTCTTGCGAGAATTCGCCGGCCGGCCGGTAGCCCTCGCCGGTCACGCTGATGAGCGTGTCATCGGCCCACATCTTCACGACCATCATCTCGTTCTGGGTCAGGGTGCCGGTCTTGTCGGAGCAGATGGTCGTGGCGCTGCCCAGGGTTTCGACGGCCGGCAGCCGGCGCAACAGGGCATGGCGCGCGACCATGCGCTGCATGCCCAGGGCCAGGCAGATGGTAACGACGGCCGGCAACCCTTCGGGGACGGCGGCAATCGCCAGGCTGACCGCGGTCAGGAACATTTCCAGTATCGGGATGCCGCGCAGGACGCCGATGCCGAAGACGACCGCGCACAGGATCAGCGCGCCCGTTCCCAACCAGCGTCCCAATTGCTCCAGCTTGATTTGCAGCGGGGTCGGCTCTTCTTCGACGGACTGGATCATCTCGGCGATCAGGCCGATTTCGGTATGCATGCCGGTGGCGGCCACGACGCCCTTGCCGCGCCCGTAGGTGACAGTGGTGCTCATGAAAGCCATATTGTGCCGGTCGCCAAGCGGCGCTTCACGATCCAGCATGCCTTCGGCCGATTTCTTGGTCGGCACCGATTCGCCGGTCAGCGAGGCTTCTTCGATTTGCAGGTTGATGCTTTCGAGGAGCCGCACATCGGCCGGCACATGGTTGCCGGTCTCCAGGAGGACGATGTCGCCGGGGACGAGGGTGCGCGAGGGCACGGTGAGCATCTGGCCGTCGCGGATGACGGCCGCTTCCGGCGCGGTCATCTTCTTCAGCGCCGCCAGGGCCTCTTCGGCCTTGGATTCCTGGACGACGCCGAGAACGGCATTGAGGATGACGATGGTGAGGATCGCGCCGGCGTCTACGTACTCGCCCATGACGAGCGAGATGATGCTGGCGATGATCAGAATGATGATCAGGAAGTTGTTGAACTGATCTAGCAGGAGCTTGAAGAAGCCGGGGCGAGACTTCTCAGCCAGCTCATTGGGGCCATGTTGGGCCAGGCGGGCCTGGGCCTCGCCGGCGCTGAGGCCGCGCGCGAAATGCGTGTCCAGCGCGGCGATGGTTTCCTGGGAGGATTGGGTATGCCAGCGGGATGGAGTGGTCTCGGCTTTGCTTTGCGGGACATTGCTCAAGGCGACTAACCCTTTCTTGTAAGTCACGACCACGCGTGAACGCGGCCGGCGGTGTTGCGTCGGGGCCACATGAAGGAAATTATACCATGAAGGGACGGAGAGCGGAAGTCGCGAATCAGGCGCGCACGTCTTGCTCGAACAGGGCATACCAGGTGTAG
>CAIQJD010000866.1 GCA_903872005.1 uncultured bacterium
AAATGCCCACCGCATAGACGACCGGCGGGGTGACGTCGGGGGTATCGCCGACGGCGAGAGCCGTCAGTCCCGACAGGGTGAAGAGGACGATACAGACGACAACCATGGACAGTACGCGCTTCATGTTTCTACTCTTCTCCTTTCCCTAAACATTGGGCGTTCGTTAATATTATGCCGCGGCAGGCTGAAAAGGCCAGCCTCGCCGGCGTCACCACATTCACGGAGCCGGGCAGGTCGTCACTTGCAGGGTCTTGACGCCCGACTTAGTAGCATTGCCGAAGGTGTCGTAAGCGACAACCCGCACCTGCCACGTGCCGACGTACTCGACGCCGAAGGCCGTCCGCGGGATCCAGTAGCGCCAGTAGCCATCGCCCTTCAGCGCCATGTTGCGAGTCCGCCAGGTCAGATCGCCGGGGCGCTTGAACTGGGTCTGGACATACGGGATGCCATTGAGATCCCACGCCTTGGCCTGAACCATGACGCTGGTGCTACCTAAGCAGGCAACCGTTTCAACTGCCTGCGTAGACATGCCGACTGCCCACAACTGCGGCGGCGTCGTGTCGGGGCCGGCAGCGTAGGTGTTGATGCCCAGCAAGGTGAACAGAACGATACAGACGGCCAGGATGACAACAACTCTCTTCATGGACTTCCTCCTTCAGGGGGTATGGAATATGGAACCTGAGAAACGCGAACAGACTAGACCCGTGATGCCTCACACTCATAGCCAAGTATACCGCACTATTGTCACAAAGTCAAGGGGGATTTGCGCGATGTAGATTTCAATTTTGTCATCATATTCATCCGCGCACGTCTGGCAGCTTGCCCCCTGTCTTGCGTGTGAGCGGCTTACAAGCCCGTCGGGCACCCATGCACCCATAGGGCTTTCGTGCCGGTCTTGGTGGAATTGTTGAAGGTGTCGTAGGCGGCCACACGCACCCACCATGTGCCTATGTAGGTCAGGGTGAGGTAGCGCCTGGGGATGTAACCCCGCCAGTAGCCGTCGCTCTTCAACTGCATGGGCAGGCTTTCCCAGCCGCCGACCGTCTTCGGATCCTTCCATTGGATGACCATCCGCTGGACGCCGTTGAGGTCCCAGGCTTTGGCTTGCACCATCACGGCGGCGCTATCGGGGCAGCCGATGACCGCTACCGACGAGTGCGACATGCCGAAGCCCCATACGGTGGGCGGCGTGGAATCTGGACCTGCGGCGAAGGTGTTGGCGCCGGCAAGCACGAACAACGCAGCGCACGCAATCAGGATAAGAAGTATTCGTTTCATAGTCATTGCCTCCCTAATCACCTGCTATAGATTCTCTGGGCCACAATTGCCCCAATGACCGCATTGCTGCATTGCAACGCCATTATACATGAAAAGCATCGAAAAGGCAATATCTTCGTCGCGCGTAATTGTCAGAATGGACGGCGTGTGCTACCATTGCGGCCATGATGAATCGCATGCGCGCGGCAACTGCATACGCGCCGCCGGCGCTTGCGCGCGGCGACCGCCGGCAGGTGGTTCTCCTGGCGCTGATGACCCTGGCCGGCCTGGCGCTGCGCCTGTATCGCCTGGGCGTTCCCAGCCTTTGGTACGATGAAGGCGTCTCGCTCTTGCTGGCCGGCAAGAGTCTGCCGGCGATGCTGGCCCACACGGCCGGCGACATTCATCCGCCGCTCTATTATGCCCTCTTGCACATCTGGACGCGCCTCTTCGGCGCATCGGAGTTCGCCGCCGGCTTCTTCTCGCTGGCCTGCGGCGTATTGCTCATCCCGCTGGTGTATCAATTGGGGCGGCGCATCGCCGGCCGGCAAGCCGGCCTGCTGGCGGCGCTGCTGGCGGCTTGTTCACCCTTTCACATCTGGTACTCGCAAGAGCTACGCATGTACACCCTGGGGGCCGGCCTGGGGCTGGTCGCCACGTTGGGGCTGTGGCAGGCGCTGAAGGGCGCTGCGCCGGGCTGGCGTGGCTGGGTCGCTTACGCGTTGGCCGCGACTGCCGGCCTGTACACGCTCTACTATTTTGCCTTCCTGCTGGTCGCGCTCAACCTATGGGCACTGTGGGTCATCTGGCGTCGGCCGGCCGCCGGCCGGCGCCAGCTCTGGTTGGGCTGGGGCGCGGCCCAGGCCGGCGCGCTGCTCCTCTTCGCGCCCTGGATACCGATCTTCATACGTCAGGTGTTGCACCCGCCAGTGCCGCCCTGGCGCACGTTCACGCCGGTGGGCCGGCTTTTGGCCGAAAGCTGGACGACCCTGAGCTTCGGCCACTCAGTGGAAGCCGGCGCCATCTGGCCGTTGCTGCTGGTCACGA
>CAIQJD010000867.1 GCA_903872005.1 uncultured bacterium
CGACCGTGACGTTGTCTAGGGCGACAGAGCCGCCGAAGTAGGCTGCGAAATCCCATGTGGTGGCGACGAGCCTGGTCAGCAGGCCCCAGGCGTTGGCGCCGGCCGTGTTGCGCCCGAAGAGGTACGCCACGCCGGCGTCATATTGTCCGTCATTCAGGTCCGCATAGGGGGCGCCGACCACGATGGCCGAGCCGCTGATGGCGACGGATGCGCCGAAGCAGTCGTATGCCGCGCCATCGGGCGCGATGAGCTTCTTGAGCTGGCCCCAGCGCTCATAGCCGCCCTGGTCGCGCTCGAACACGTAGGCCACGCCCTGGTCATCCTGGTCGCCCACGTCGGCTTGGGGCGCGCCGACGACGATGGTCGTCCCGCTAACGGCGACGCTATAGCCGAAGACAGCATTCTCAGCCGGGTCGCTGGCGACCAGCTTCTTGAACTGACCCCAGGCGCCGGCCCCACCCACATCGCGCCCGAAGACGTAGGCCGCGCCGGCGTCGTCATAGCCGCCAAGCCTGGCGGCGGTAGCGCCGACGACGATAGTCGCGCCCTGGATCGCCGCCGATGCGCCAAAGTAGTTGTTCTCCTGGCCGTCGCTGGCGGTCAGCTTCTTGACCTGGCCCCAGGCGCCGGCGTTGCGCCCGAAGATGTAGGCCGCACCCTGGTCGTAGTTGCCGTCCACGTCGGCCTCGAAGGCGCCCACGACGATGAGCGAGCCATAGATGGCCACAGATGAACCGAAGGAGTCTCCCCAAATGCTATCGGCGCCGGTCAGCTCGGCGACCCGGCCCCACGCGTCGGGGCCGCCGGCGTCCTGCTCGAAGACGTCGCACGCGCCCTGATAATCATAGCGACCTAGCGCACAAACCACCGCCGTCGCGCCGTAGATGGCCACGGATACGCCGAAGTAATTGTACCCGGCGCTGACGCTGGGGGTCAGCTCCTTGATCAGACCCCAGTTCCCCGGGCCGTCCACATTGCGTCCGTACAGATAGGCCTTGCCGGCCGCATTTGGCCCATCCACCTCGGCATAGGGCGCGCCGACCACCATCAGGTCCCCGCTGACGCCGATGGAATCGCCGAAGAGGTCGCCGTCATATCCATCGGCCGGGGAGACCTTCTTGGCGCTCATGGAGAGGGCGCTGGCGCTGACGTCGCCGGCGGTTGGGCCGGGGACGCCGTTGGGGGGGGCCGGCTTGGTAGCCGGGGACTGGCGGCCGGGGAGCGTCGGGCCATCGGCGGCGGCCGGCACGGCCGGCAGCAAGGCGATCAGCAGCAGCGCCAGCAGGATGAGGCGAAACGTGACGCGCAGTGGCGCAGAAAGCCGATTCTTGTTCATAGTCGCTTCAATCTCCTTGCAGGATTCATGAGGATGAGCGAAAAGATCGCGCACACCAGCACGGCAGGGATGATAGCATCAGTCCATCGCGCTGTCAATATGCGAGAAATCGGACGCGGACGAACGCAGACGGACGCGGATTTTGGCCGGCATAACCTGGTTGCGCTTGACAGATTACGCGAGAACACTATATTACCAGCAAAGGGCGAATAGTGGATTATCACCATGGTCGTTGAGTACACTGATCTTGAAACGCCAGAGAAGCAAGTCGTCTCCAAAAAGAGAGTCGTAGATCATGGCGAAGTATTCACCAGCAAGCGCGAAGTGAATGCCATGCTTGATTTGGTGAAACAAGAGACGGAAAGGATTGACTCTCGCTTCTTGGAGCCGGCTTGTGGCACCGGCAACTTCCTGACCGAGATCTTGGAGCGCAAACTGCGCGTCGTGGAAGCCCGCTACCGCAAGGGTCAATTGGAGTACGAACGGTATGCCTTCCTTGCCGTGTCCTCTATTTATGGCATTGACATTCTGGAAGACAACGTGGTAGAATGCCGCCAGCGACTCTTTGACATCGTTGACCAGAGATACACTACCCATTTCAATCGCGCCGCGCGGGCGGAATTTCGCGCAGCCATCCGATACGTCTTGGCGCGCAATATCATCTGGGGCGATGCGCTGACGCTGAAAACCGTTGGTGAAAATCCGCAGCCAATTGTCTTCTCCGAGTGGTCGCCGGTACGCGGAAGCATGTTCAAGCGCCGGGATTTCGCTTTCAGGGAGCTGCTGCCCGAAACCAGTTCCCAGGGATTGCCGCACATATCTGATCAGGGAGAAGAAGCGTTCATCCCCATACCCCTGAGAGAGTATCCTTTAGCCCACTTCTTGAGGGTTGCCGATGTTGAACCGCGACAAACATAACCCCGATGTGTTGACTTGCCTTGCCAATCTGAGCAGCGACGAGGTCTTCACGTCGCCGCAGCTAGCCAACAGAATTCTGGATCTGTTGCCCGCTGAGATTTGGCGCGACAAGAATGCCCGGTTCCTTGACCCGATGTGCAAGACCGGCGTCTTCCTGCGCGAGATCGCCAGACGGCTCATCGCAGGACTGGAGCCGCAGATCCCTGACTTGCAGACGCGCGTCAACCACGTCTTCCAGCGCCAGGTCTTTGGCGTGGCGATCACGGAGTTGACCGCCCTTCTGGCGCGCCGGTCGGTCTACTGTTCCAAGACCGCCAACGGGATCTACTCCGTCTGCGAGACCTTCTCCAGCCCCCAGGGTAATATCCGCTTCGGGCGCGCCGAGCATACCTGGAAAGATGGGCATTGCATCTTCTGTGGAGCCAGTCAGACCGAATACGATCGGGGCAGCGAGCTGGAGTCCCACGCTTACCAGTTCATTCACACCGAGGCGCCTGAGGAGATACTGAACATGAAGTTCGATGTGATCGTGGGCAATCCACCATACCAGTTGAGCGATGGGGGACATGGTGCAAGCGCTATTCCCATTTATCATAAGTTTGTGCAACAAGCGAAAAGGCTCAATCCACGGTATCTAACAATGATCATCCCCTCTCGATGGTTTGCCGGCGGTCGAGGTTTGAATGAATTTCGCAATGAAATGTTGACAGACGATCGTATTCGCGTATTACATGATTTCCTTAATGCAAGCGATTGCTTTCCTGGCGTTGAGATAAAAGGAGGAGTTTGTTTCTTTCTTTGGTCTCGAGATGAAAGAGGCGACTGCAAAATCTACACACACGAGGGTGGCAAGATTGTATCAGAATCGGAAAGGCCTCTCCTTGAGGATGGAGCTGAGACGTTCATCCGATACAACGAGGCGATTTCAATACTTCATAGGGTGAGACAACTCGAAGAAGACGCTTTCGCGTCAATCGTCAGTGCAAATGACCCTTTTGGCTTCGATATACGGGTTGAGAATAGTTACAAGAGAATAATGCCAAAGTACGAGCATGCCCACTTTGAAGACAGTATCCAGTTCTACTACTTCGGCTGGCGGAAAGAAGGCGTCGGGTACATTGACAAAGCCGCAATTCGCAAGAACAAAGACTGGATCGGTGAGTATAAGGTGTTCGTGCCGAAAGCATGGGGCGTAGGGAATGTTAGCAAAGACTGGTTACATCCATTCATCGGGGAACCAGGCTCTTGCTGTGCTGAGACATATTTAGTGATTGGGCCATTTAAGACCAAACACATTGCCGAGAATGTGATCAGTTACACGCAGACGAGGTTTTTTCACTTCTTGGTTGGGTTGGCAAAGGTGACCCAAGAATCGCGGAGAAAAATCTTTGTGTTCGTTCCGATGCAAGACTTCGCGCAGCCGTGGACCGATGAGATGCTCTACCGTAAGTATGGACTGACCGCGGACGAAATCCTTTTCATTGAGTCTGTGGTTCGCCCGATGCCAAGCGGGGAAGATGCAGACGGAGAGATGACCGATGAGTAATGGATTCTTCCCTAAGCGCCCTGCATCGCGGCCCGCGATCTATGCCTACGTAGACACCCACCCTCAATACGTGGGCTTGCTGAAAGTCGGCTATACGGCCGGCGACGTTCAGGCCCGCGTGGCGCAGCAATATCCGACCTCGCGCCCCGGCCCCTCGCCCTATCGCATCGTCGTGGAAGAGTCTGCCATGCGCAACGACGGCAGTAACTTTACCGATCATGACGTACACCGTCATTTGAGAAGCCAGGGCATCAAGAACCCCGATGGGGAATGGTTCGCGTGCTCGGCCGACGTGGTCAAGGCGGCGATCATCGCCATCCGGACGGGACAGGCCAACGCAGAGCGCCGCGCGCTGGACTTCAAGATGCGTCCCGAGCAAGCCGAAGCCGTAGAGAAGACCGCGGCCTATTTCGAAGCCTGGCGCGCCCAAAACCCGCAGCAGACGCCGCATTTCCTCTGGAACGCCAAGATGCGCTTCGGCAAGACCTTTGCCGCCTATCAGCTTGCCAAGCGCATGGGGTGGGCCAGGGTGCTGGTGCTGACTTTCAAGCCGGCGGTGCAAAATGCCTGGGAAGAGGATTTGAAAAGTCACATTGACTTCCAGGGCTGGCAGTTCGTTTCGCCCAAAGGTCTGGCTTTTGAGCAAATAGACAAAAAGAGACCCTTCGTGTGCTTCGGCTCTTTCCAGGATTACCTGGGCAGAAACCCAAGCACCGGCGGGATCAAGACCAAGAATGAGTGGGTCCACACGACCCACTGGGATTGCGTCATCCTCGACGAGTATCATTACGGGGCCTGGCGCGAGAACGCCAAAGACCTGTTCGAGGCCGAGGACAAGAAAGAAGAAGCCTTTGCAGAAGGCGAAGGCATTGAACTATTCAATGAAAACTTCATGCCGATTACGACCAATACCTATCTCTACCTTTCGGGCACGCCCTTTCGAGCCATCGCGTCCGGCGAGTTCATTGAAGAACAAATCTTCAACTGGACGTATTCCGA
>CAIQJD010000868.1 GCA_903872005.1 uncultured bacterium
CAGTATGGCGTGACCAACTGGCTCTTCTGGCTGTTCGGCCTGCCCTCGCAAGCCTGGCTGGGCGACCCGAATCAGGCGTTGCCGGCGGTCATCGCTGTGGAAATCTGGCAACAACTGCCGGTGGCGACCTTCATTTTGGCCGCCGGCATCCAGTCGCTGCCGGCCGACCTGTACAAAGCCGCAGCCGTAGATGGCTCTTCGCGTTGGCAAGCCTTTCGCTACATCACGCTGCCGCTGCTCAAGCCGGTCATCATCGTCTTGTTATTGCTACGCATCATGGACGCCTTCAAGATCTTCGACATCATCTACATGCTGACCTATGGCGGGCCGGGGCATCAGACCGAAGTGCTTTCCATGTATATCTATAAGACCGGCCTCAAGTTCTTCCAGGTCGGTCAGGCGGCGGCCATGTCATGGGTCTTCCTGATCTTCATCTTCTTGATCTCGCTTTATTTCATCCGCCAATTGCTGCGAGAATGACGCCAGACGCCATACCGTCAAGAAGGTAAAGAGGGTGAAGAAAGTGAAGCAGATGGAAGTAAAGAAGATGGAAGGAGCCATCCATGCTCATTAGCTATCAGACGCGGCGCATCCTGGGCAACATCGTGCTCTATGCGCTGATCGCCGTGGTGCTCGTGATCATTGTGTTCCCACTCTACTGGCTGGTGATCACGTCCATTAAACTGGACGTGGATTCGGCCCATTTCCCGCCGATCTTCGTGCCCAGCCGGCTGACCTTCCAGAACTACGCCTCGGTCTTGACGACCGAAAACGCCACCAAGTTCTGGTTCAACAGCATCTTCACCGCCCTGGCGACCACGTTCTTGACCTGCGTCGTCGGCTCCATGGCGGCCTATGCCCTGGCGAAGACCTATCTGGCGCAAAAGCTGCGCCAGGGGCTGATCCTGTGGATTCTGCTCATCCGCATCTTCCCGCCAGTGACTACCGCCATCCCGTACTATATCATCATCAAGAACCTGGGGCTGACCGACACGCGGTTCTCACTGATCATGACCTACGTCTCCTATGGCCTGCCATTCGTCATCTGGTTGATGCTGGGCTTCTTCCAGGACTTGCCGGCGGACATTGAAAAAGCCGCCATTGTGGACGGGTGTAGCATGTGGCAACGCTTCGCCCAGGTGGTCTTGCCGCTGGCGTTGCCCGGCCTGACCGTGACCGCCATCTTCGCCTTCATCGCCTCCTGGAACGAGTTCCTGTACGCCTCGATCCTCACATCCTATCAGGCTAAGACGTTGCCGGTCGTGATCTCCGGCTATATGTCGGACAAGTACCTGCGTTGGGGCGAAATGTCTGCGCTGGGCACGATGATGATTGTGCCGGTCATGGTCTTCTCCGCGTTCACGCAAAAGTATCTGGTGCGCGGACTGACTTTCGGCGCAGTCAAGGGTTAACGTTGATGCAACGCAATAGAAGCAAAAGATGAGGGCAATCAATGGCACAGATTCGCTTTGAACATATCAACAAGCGTTTCGGCTCCGTAGAAGCGGTCAAGGATTTCAACCTGACCATCGCCGACAAAGAGTTCGTCACCCTGGTCGGCCCTTCTGGCTGCGGCAAGTCCACAACGCTGAACCTGCTCGCCGGCCTGGAAGACCCCTCAGACGGCCTGATCTACATTGACGACAAGATCGTCAACGATGTGCCGCCGGGCAAGCGCGACATCGCCATGGTCTTCCAGTCGTATGCCCTGTATCCCCACATGACAGTGCGCGAGAATATCGGCTTCGGCCTGAAGGTGCGCGGCATGGAGAAGGTCGAAATCGAGCGGCGCGTTCAAGAAGCGGCGAAAATCCTGGGCATCGCCAATCTGCTGGATCGCAAACCCAAGGAACTATCCGGCGGACAGCGCCAGCGCGTCGCCCTGGGGCGCGCCATCACGCGCGATCCCAAAGTCTTCCTCCTGGACGAGCCGCTGTCGAACCTGGACGCCAAGCTACGCATCCAGATGCGCGCCGATCTCAAGCTCCTCTTCGGCCGGCTGGAAGGCACCGTCGTCTACGTGACCCACGACCAGGCCGAGGCGATGACCCTCTCGGATCGGCTGGTGGTGATGAACCAGGGCTTGATCCAACAGGTCGGCTCGCCATTAGACGTATACGACCGGCCGACCAACATCTTCGTCGCCGGCTTCCTGGGCAGTCCGACCATGAACTTCATCGAGTGCGAGGCGCGCGCCG
Organism: uncultured bacterium; assembly: GCA_903872005.1. Next base: position 2,199 of record CAIQJD010000868.1, read on the forward strand.
AAGGGGAGACCACTGTCGTCGAGTCGCAAAACTTCTGCTGGACGCTGGACAGCGGGCGCGGCCACAAGGCCCAGGCCCAGACCGGCAAGAAGGCGGTCTTTGGCGTGCGGCCCGAAGACGTCAAGTTGAGCTTTCAGCCGACGCAACGCTGCGCCGCGACCTGCCAGGTCGAAGTGGTGGAGATGATGGGTTCCATCAATTACGTCTATCTCACCACCGGTTCCCAGCGCATCATCGCGACCACCGAGACGGCCGTCACCGCCAGGTCGGGCGATTCGGTCTTCGTCAGCTTCGATAACAACAAGGTGCATCTCTTCGACTCTCAGACGACGCAGAACATCCTGCTCTGACGTGCCCTCATCCGAAGGGGGATCATCCATGCCTGATTCGCGCGCCGGCGCACTGGCGCCGGGCATGAGGCGGCCATGAAGGGCGTGCGTCAGGCGTTGGCGCTCAGCGCGCGCAGCTTCCGGCTGTTGGGGGCGAACCTGCCCACCTTCGCCGCGTGCAATCTCTTCTGGTTCTTGCTGTGTTTGCCGGTGGTCACGGCGCCGGCCGCTTTTGCCGCGCTCTACTATGTTGCCGAGCTGGCCTCGCGCGAGCAGCCCATCCGCCGGCGCGACTTCTGGGCCGGCTTCCGTCAATATCTGGTCAAAGGCACGCTCTTGGGGCTGCTCGACCTGCTCATCGTGGGTGTGGCGCTGGTCAACCTCATCTTCTATGACCAGATGCAGTCGGCCATTGGCCCGATCCTGCGCGTCGTCTGGATTGTCCTCGGCGTCTTCTGGGGGGCGGCACAGGTGTACCTCTTCCCCATGTTGGCCGTGCAATTGGAGCCGAAGGTCTTCTGGGCGCTGCGGAACGCGGCCATGTTGACGCTGGCCCAACCGCTCTTCACGCTGGTCGTGGCGCTGCAGGCGGTCGTCCTGATCGCCGGCAGCGTCCTCTTCGTCATCCCGCTCATCTGCATCGGCATGGCGGCGACGGCGCTCTTCTGCTGCGTCGCCATGAACGACCGGCTGGATCGCCTGGGGCTGCGGCGCAAGCCGGCCGAGGCGCCTACGGAGCCGGCCGCGGAGTAGGGGTCGGCCGGCTCCGCCGGCCGAGTCGCCTCTGCGGAGGATCGAGGAGCAAGCGTGGCTGCTTCGGGCGGCCGGGGTTGTGCTACAATCATGGATGCGGCGCGCATCCGCCGGCAATATGACCCGCGCCTGGCGGCGCTGGGGCGCGCCGGCCTGATCCTCAGCCCGGACTACGACATTGACGAGCCGGATACCCCCCTCGGAACGTGGCTGCCTTCCTGGATGTCGTCAAAGCGGCGTGTTAGGCGCGGCTTAGGCGCTTCTTGCTGAGTAGGCTCTGGAACCCC
>CAIQJD010000869.1 GCA_903872005.1 uncultured bacterium
CCATTGATGATACCCTGCGAAGCGCCATCAATGATAATATAGGGCGACATAAAATTGTAGATGAGGGGGAAGAGCAATAAAGTAATGATCAAGATCGCGCGTCGCACGCGCTGCCGGGTTCTCGGCCGCCTGGTAGACACGGTCGCCTCCTCTGGAGAAGCTATCCTCATAGATCAGATGTCGCGAGGATACACATGAACTACATTATACACCCGCCCGACGCGGGCGCAAACGCGGCCGGCCCACCCGCCTCTTTGTCGCTCAGTCGGCTTTATGCTATAATTCGCGTACGGAGGAGCCGGGCAATGCCGGCGTCGCCCCGAGGAGGAGCACGATGATTCGCGTGGCCATTGATAGCGTGCGCATCAGCCTGATGTCGCAGCATCGGATGGTGGTCCTGCGCGAGATGGACGGCAACCGCTACCTGCCAATCTGGATTGGCCCGTTCGAGGCGGATGCCATTACCATTGAACTGCAAGGCGTGCCCATGGCCCGCCCCTTAACCCATGACCTCATGCGTTCCCTGCTGGAAACGCTGAATGTCGGCGTCACGTATATCGTCATCAACGATCTGCGCGACGATACGTTCTACGCGCGCATCATCCTGAGCGTAGAGCACACCCCGCGCGAAATAGACTCACGCCCCAGCGACGCCATTGCCCTGGCCGTGCGCTTTCACGCGCCCATTTTCGTGGCGGAGTCGGTCATGGAGCAAGCCGGCATCCTGGCCGAATCGGAGAGCAACTCGGCCGACCTTTCCGCCGAAGAAGAGCAGAACCTATCTGTGTTTCGCGACTTCCTGGATAGCCTGGACCAAGATCGCGCCGAGCCGAATGGCTGACTCTGCGCCGGCCACCCATCCATACTCCCAAGAGAAGAAAAATGAACGGGGATCGAAACGACGAACGACTCCCGCCGCAAAACATTGAGGCCGAGGAGGCCGTCCTCGGCTCTTTGCTGATTGACCCGGATGCGATCATCAAGATTTCGCCCTTCTTGCGCCCGGATGACTTCTACCGCGTCAAAAACGGTTGGGTGTATCAGGTCGTCCTCGACCTGCACGAGCGGCGCGAGCCGTCTGACTACCTGACCGTCTGCGACGAGCTAGATCGGCGCGCCCAACTGGAAGAAATCGGCGGCCGCGCCTACCTTGCCTCACTGACCACCTCGGTGCCGACAACCATCCACGTCGAGCATTACGCGCACATCGTGGAGCGCACGGCGCTCTTGCGCCGGCTCATCGGCGCGGCCGGCCAGATCGTCCAGATGGCCTATGAAGAGAACAAGAGCGTGGATCAGGTCATTGACGACTCGGAGCGCCTCATCTTCGGCATCTCCGAGCGCCGCGTGCGCCGCGACCTGGCCCCCATCCGCCAACTGATGGACAAGTACTACGAGCGGGTGGATTACCTCTATCGCCATCGCGATGAGATCATCGGCGTGCCGACCGGCTTCAGCCGGCTGGATGCCATCCTCGGCGGCCTGCAACGCTCGGACCTGATCATCGTCGCCGGCCGGCCCGGCACCGGCAAGACCAGCTTCGCCCTCTCCATCGCCCGCACCGCAGCCCGCAAATATAACCAGCGCGTGGCGATCTTCAGCCTGGAAATGTCGGCCGAACAACTGATGCAGCGCCTGATCTCCATGGAAACCGAGATTGACTCCCAACGCCTGCGCCTGGGCAAGCTGACCGAAGACGAATGGCCCATCTTCGCCGACGCCGCCGGCGCGCTCTCCAACACCCAGATCTTCGTGGACGATACGCCGGCCATCTCGCCCATGGAGATGCGCGCCAAAGCCCGCCGGCTCCACGCCGAATTCGGCCTCGATCTGGTCGTCGTAGACTACCTGCAACTGATGCGCGCCGACAGCATGATCCAGAACCGCGTCCAGGAGATTTCGTACATCTCCGGCGCGCTGAAGGGATTGGCGCGCGAGCTGGACGTGCCGGTGGTGGCCCTATCGCAGCTCTCGCGCGCCGTGGAACAGCGCAGCGACAAGAAGCCGGTGTTGGCCGACCTGCGCGAATCCGGCTCCATTGAACAAGACGCCGACATCGTCATGTTCATCTACCGCGAAGACATGTATGATCCCGACACAGAACGCCAGAACATCGCCCAGATTATCGTGGCGAAACATCGCCACGGCCCCACCGATTCCGTGGATCTCTTTTTCAAGAAAGACCAGACCTTGTTCCGCGAATTGCAGTACGTGGATCAACATCTGGACAATTACTATTAGTCCCGGAGAGAGGCGGCGCATCAAGTGAAAGGCTTCTCTGGTTTCCAAGCCGACGAAGAGGAGATCGCCCTGCCGGCCAGCTTCTTCGCGGAGCTACTGCCGGCCATCAGCGACCTGACCGAGCTGAAGTTGACGCTGCTCCTCCTGCAACGCAACGCCGCAGCCGAGCGGACGCCCCTCTTCAGCCTGGAGGCATTGAGCGCCCAGCCCGACCTGCTGCCGGCCATCACGCCGGCCAGCGGGTCAGCCGGCGTGGCTGCCTTACAGGCCGCCCTGGAGCGCGCCGCGTCGCGCGGCGTCCTGCTCCGCATCGTCCGCACGCGCGGCGACGAGCGCCGCGACTGGTACGTCATCAACGACGCCGCCGGCCAGGAGCTGGCTGCCAACATCGAGGCCGGCAAGGTGGACGACGCCGCCCTGGAGATGGAGCCGGCGGCCTGGCGCGTCGAGCGCCCCAACATCTTCATCTTGTATGAGCAGAACATCGGCCTGCTGCAACCGCTGATTGTAGATGAGCTGCGTGAGGCCGAAAAGAGCTATCCCGCCGACTGGATCGCCGACGCCTTCCGTCTCGCCGTCCAGCGCAATGTGCGGAACTGGCGCTACGTGCGCGGTATCCTGCAACGCTGGTCACGCGAGGGCAAGCAAGACCTCTCGGACGACGACGCCGACGAAACGTCGGCCGGTCGGCGACGCTACACGGAGGGACAATATGGGCGCCTCATTCGACGTTGAGCCGGGCAGCGCCCCGCGCAAAGACGATGTCTGCCCTATCTGCGGCGGCGCCGGCTACCTGGCGCGCGACGTCCCGCCGAGCCACCCGGACTTCCACAAGCTGATCCCTTGTCGCTGCAAGGAGCAAGAGCTGGAACGCCGGCGACGGACGCGCCTGGAACAGATGAGCAACCTGGGCGGGCTTTCGCGCATGACCTTCAACGCCTTCTTGCCCGATGGCGTAGGGCTGCCCGATGACCGCCGGCGCAACCTCCGCATGGCCTTTGAAGCGGCGCGCGAATTTGCCCGCCAACCGCGCGGTTGGCTGATCTTGATGGGCGGCTACGGCTGCGGCAAAACGCACCTGGCTGCGGCCGTCGCCAACGAATGCGTGGAGCGCGGCATCTCGGCGCTC
>CAIQJD010000870.1 GCA_903872005.1 uncultured bacterium
CCCTGACAGATCAAGTCGTGGCAATGGCCGAAACTGGCGCGCACGTAACTGTGGCAGCCATCCTCGGAATGCAGCCGGCGCGCGAAGCCGAGCTGCGTCAGCAGCTCCAGAGTGCGATAGGCCGTCACCAGACCGATGCCCGGCCAGTGCTGGCGCGCCAGATCGCAAGTTTGCGCCGGCGTCAGCGCGCAATCGGCCTCCAGCAGGACGCGCGTGATGGCGCGCCGCGCGCCGGTCACGCGCAGGCCGCAGCCGGCCAATTGGGCCAGGATTTCAGATTCGGATACCATCGTTATTGAAAATCCATTTCAGTATGGCGCGCAGTATACGCCCAATGAAAAGGATTGTCAATACGCAACAACGTCATTCAGCGGTTTGCGGTAACGAGGGAATTCTTTCAGCAGCCGAAAGCCCAGGCGAGCATAGAGGGCCTGGGCCGGCGTATTCTCGTTCAGCGTGTGCAAGCGCGCGATTTCCGCCCCGCGCGTCTGCACGACCTTGAGCGCACGCGTCAGGAGCGCGGCAGCCAGGCCGCGCCGGCGCCAGGCATCGCTCACACCCACCTCCACCACTTCGACGCGCCGGCCGGCCATGGCGCACAGGACTTGCCCGGCAATGCGCTCCCCATCCCAGGCAACGAACCAGAGATCCGGCTGCTGCGTCGGGTCGGCAGCCCACTGCTGATAGTCCTCTTCCGTCGGGGGATGGGTGCGCCGGGTCGCGGCATAGACTGCCTGGATGGAATCCCACAACGGCCGGCGCTGCGCCGGCGCAAAAGGGCGCATTTCCAGGCCGGCCGGCAACGGCCATTCCGGCCACGCGTCGGGGAAATCCAGTCCCATCTCCAGCACCGCAAAGGCGGCCCGATAACCCGCCTCGCGCAGCAGCGCCGTCGCCTCGCGCTCCGTGCTGGAAGCATTGGCTCCGAACATGGCCTTGCCGCCGTGCGGATGGCCGGCGGCAAGCTCGCGCGCCCGCGCCTCGGCCCAGGCCAACAGGCGCGTCCCAATGCCCCGGCCGCGCCATGCCGGCAAGAGCCGCGCGATGGAGAGGTAAAGCCACAGACCGTCGCGCTCCGTCCACCAGGTCACGCGGCTGAACCCGATGGCCTCACCGCCGGCCTCGACCATACAGACATCGCGCGTCGGGTCAAATCCTGGTCGCGCGGTCAGCGCCGCCTGCGTATCGGCCAGCGAAGGGGTGCGCTCCCATACCGAGAGGGGATCCACCTGATCCCACGCCGCGCACCCCTGATAGAGCGCGGCGACGGCCACACTATCCGCCGGCCCACGCCACGGCCGCAGCGCGCACTCGCTGAAAAGAGCATCTGCTGCCACATCGTCTCCCATGCGCGCTATGCGGCCGCTCGCGCCAGCGCGTCGAGGAGCAGGTCGCCCTCGTCCGGCCCTACGGTGCGCGGGTCCATCAAGAGGAGATCGTCCTGAATGGCGGCGACGACCGCCGGCCGGCCGGCGCGCAGCCGCGCCGCCAGGGCATCGGGCGCCGGCGCGGCGATGGCGACATGCCAGGTCGGCAGAGTGGAGCCAGGGAGCGAGCCGCCGCCCACGGTCGAATGGCCGGCGCGGATGCTCGCCGGCAGACCGCGCCGGCCCAATTCGGCCGCCCACGCTTCCGCAGTGGCTTGCAACTCGCCGGCGCTACGCCCCAACATCCGCCAGACGGGGATGGCGCGCTCGGCCTCGCCCTGAGCGTAGTGCAGGAGGGTCGCCTGCAAGCCGGCCAGGGTCACTTTGTCGACGCGCAAAGCGCGCGTCAGCGGTAAGCGTCGCAGTTCCTCAATGCGCGCGCCCTGCCCCACGATGATGCCGGCCTGCGGGCCGCCCAACAGCTTGTCGCCGCTGAAGCTCACCAGGGTCGCGCCGGCGGCCAGGCTCTCCTGCACCGTCGGCTCATGCTCCAGGCCAAAGGCGGCCGTATCCAGCAAAGTCCCGCTGCCCAGGTCGTCGAACACGGCGATATCCTGGCTGCGCCCCAATTGCGCCAACTCCGCCAGGCCCGGCTCTTCGGTGAAGCCGACGATGCGGAAGTTGGAGGGGTGGGCGCGCATCAGCAGGGCCGTGGCCGGCGTGATGGCGCGGGCGAAGTCGCCGATGCGCGTGCGGTTGGTGGTCCCGACTTCGACCAGGCGCGCCCCGGATTGCTCCATCACTTCGGGGATGCGGAACCCGCC
>CAIQJD010000871.1 GCA_903872005.1 uncultured bacterium
CGTGCGCGTGGCCTTCGACCGCGTGCTGGCAATGCTGGGCGCGGACCCTCCGAGCGATGAGCAGGTGAAGCGCCGGCTGACCGCAGCCAAAGTGGACCCGGCGCAAGCCGGCCACCCTTCGGTGGAAACCCTCTTGCACGCGGTCTGCCTCAGCCTGGAGGGAATCCAGTTCGTGGGGCATACCCATCCGACGCCGATCCTCGCCTTGACCTGCTCCGTGGCTTTCGAGACAGCCTTCCGCGGCCGGCTCTTCCCGGATGAGATCGTCGTCTGCGGGCCGGCGCCTTTGCTCGTCCCGTACACCGACCCGGGCATCCCCCTGGCGCAGAAGATCGGCCAGTTGCTCGCGGCCTATCAGGAGCAGTACCAACAAGCGCCACGCGCCGTGCTGATGCAGAATCATGGCCTCATCGCGCTGGGGCGCACGGCCGGCGAAGTGGAGAGCATCACGGCCATGATGGTCAAGACGGCGCGGGCGTTGCTGGGGACATTCGCCGCCGGCGGGCCGGCCTACATGTCCCAGGCGGCCGTAGACCGGATTCATAGCCGGCCGGATGAGGCCCTGCGCCGCCGGCAGCTCGGGCTGGCCTGAGCCGGACGCGGCGCACCCGCCGATGAAAGGAGCGTACCGATGCAACGTTTGGGCATGACCTGGCGCGTGGATCCAGCGCACTGGGAAGAGTACAAGGCCGTGCACCTGCAACCCTGGCCGGATCTGGTGGCCGCGCTGCAAGGGGCCGGCATCCACAACTACAGCATCTTCGCCTTTGGGACGCGCGTCTTCGCCTACCTCGAAATCGAGGGAGACGACGCCGGCGCGGCCCTGGCGGCCGTCGAGCGCACAGACATCAAGAAGAAATGGAACGACGCGGTGACGGTCTGGGTATTGCCCGAAGCCGCAGACGGCGCCGGCGTCCAGTTCATGTCCCTCGATCCGATCTTCTACTGCCCATGAGGCAGCCGGCCGCTCCAGGGGCCGCCATCACTGCATAGGACGGACAATATGCGTAAGCTCCCGCGTGACACCATGACCGCTCGTGGCCGAATCGAGGCGACGCTGCGTGGCGATCTGCCCGACCGCGTCCCCATCTTCGACCTGATCCAGCATCTGCCCCTGATCGAATATGTGACCGGCGAGAAGATCACGCCCCAGAATGGCCTGGATCTCCTCTGCAAGACCATTGGCGAAAGATTAGACATCACACGCGGCATCTCCGCGCCGGCCGATGACCGGCTGGTCGTCAACGACGACGGCTTCGTCTACAAGCAGGAATGGTGGACCACCTGGCTGGTGGATCGCCCCTTCCGCGACACGGCCGGCCTGCTCGATTATATCCCGCGCAACATTGAAGAGCTGTACAACCGGCGGCCGGGCGACATGTGGACCTTCGCCGGCCGCAGCAACGTGTGGGGCGCGTCCACCAAGTCGCCGCGCGAGCAATACCTGGAATTACAGGAGAAAGTCGGCGAGAACACCGTCCTCTTCCCCTTTGAAAGCCCGGTCGGGCTGGACACGGCCTGGATTCGCGCCGGCTGCGACCTCTTCTGCTATGCCTACGCCGAGAACCCGCAGCTCGTCTCGGACTGGCTGGAGGCCCTGAACTGGAGCGAGATTCAGCGCGTCCACGAGGCCGCCGACGCGACCCTATCGCCGGTGGCGCTGGTCTTCGCCGACCTGGCGGACAAGCATCAGCCGATCTTCTCGCCACGCTTCTTACGCCAAGAATTCTTCCCACGCTTGAAGAGACTGGTGGACGTCTGGCATGCGCACGGCGTGAAAGTCGTTTTCCATTCGGACGGGAACCTTTGGCCGGTGCTGGACGACTTCCAGGCCGCCGGCGTGGACGGCATCAACCCGCTGGAGCCGCTATCGAACATGTACGCCGGCGGCGTGCGGAAAGCATACCCGGACTGGATCCTCATGGGCGGCGTGGATGTCAGTGAACTCTTGCCCTTTGGGACGGAAGCGGAAGTGCGGGCAGCCGTGAGCCGCACCATGCGCGAGGCCGGCCGGCACGGGAGGCTCTGGCTTGGCTCCAGCACCGAAATCCATCCGGCGGCCAATATGCGTAACGTCCTCGCCATGTGGGATGAAATTGAAACGCACGGGTACTACGAAGGTCGCCCGCTGAACGCGTAGCAAAGAGGGGTACATTGTATGGACAAGGCCGCCTTTCGGAACCCACCCAAGACCTATCGTGAAGTCCCCTTCTGGTCCTGGAATGATACGCTGGACCCGGAGGAGCTGCGCCGGCAGATCGGCCTGATGGACGAAGCCGGCTGGGGCGGATTCTTCATGCACTCCCGGGTGGGCCTGACGACGCCCTACATGGGAGAGCGTTGGATGGCCTGTGTCAAGGCGTGCGTCGCCGAAGCGCGCCGGCGGGGCATGGGCGCGTGGCTGTACGATGAGGACAAGTGGCCCAGCGGAGCCGCCGGCGGACTGAACGTGGCCGCATACCCGGAATTTCGCGCCCAATACCTGATTTGCAAGGTGGACAACCGGCCGGCCTACGTGGCCGAGCGCCTCGCGACCTTTGCCGCCCGAGAGATCGAGGGCATCTTGACCGACCTGCGCCAGGAAGAGACGCCGGCGATCCGCGACGAGAGCGACCGCCTGATTCAGTTCTATCCCCAGACCATGCCCCTGGGCGCGGCCTGGTTCAATGACTACGCATACGGCAGCCTGCTCAACCCGGAGGCCGTGCGCCATTTCATCGGCTGCACGCACGAAGTATACGCCGGGGCGGTTGCGGAAGATTTCGGCGGCGCGATCCCCGGCGTCTTCACCGATGAACCCTGCTTCCTTTTCCGCGTTGGCCACGGCGTCGAAACGCATTCGGCCATCCCCTGGGATGCTGCCATGCCGGCCGAGTTTCAGCGCCGGCGCGGCTATGACCTGCTGCCGCGTTTGCCGGCGCTCTTCTTCGACGTCGGCGAGTTCCATGCGGTGCGCTACGACTTCTGGCGCACAGTCTCAGAGCTTTTCCTGGAGAATTACTCATGGCAAATGCGCGACTGGTGCGCGGCGCATGGCCTGATGTACACCGGCCACTACATGGCCGAAGATTCGCTCCTCTCCCAAATCCAGTGGATCGGCGCGGCGATGCCGCACTACGCCGCCATGCACCTGCCGGGCGTGGATAAGCTGGATCGCTCCATCAACGCCGGCGCCGGCACGATCCTGACGATCAAGCAGCTCGACAGCGCGGTCTGTCAATTGGGCAAGCCGCGCGCCCTGTGCGAGAATTATGGCTGCGCCGGCCAGGATTTCGCCCACAAAGGGCGCAAGTGGATTGGCGACTGGGCCTATGTGCTGGGGATCACCCTCAGCAATCCGCACCTGGCGCTCTATAGCCTGCGCGGCGAGCGCAAGCGGGACTATCCGCAAGACCTCTTCTTCCAGCAGCCCTGGTGGCCCGAAAACCGGCTGATCGCCGATTACTTCGCCCGCCTGAGCTATACCCTCAGCCAGGGCCAACGGGTGGTGGACATCGCCGTGATTCACCCGTTGGGCAGCGCCTGGACGGTCTATCGTCCCGATGCGGCGCGCGAGGTGGATGAACTTGATCAGGCGCTGGACCGCCTGGAGATGACGCTGTTGGGCGCGCAGCGCGATTTCCATCTCGTAGATGAGATGTTGATCGAGATGGAAGACGGCGCGCCGGCCGGCGTGACCACGGACGCGCGCGGCCCGCGCCTGGACGTTGGCCGCATGTCCTATCGGCTGGCGATTGTGCCGCCCAGCATCACCCTGACGCCACGCCTGGCCCAGCTCTTGCGCGATTTTGCCGCCGCCGGCGGGCCAATCGTGGCCCTCGCGCCCTTGCCGACGCGCCTGCAGGGCCGGCCGGCCGAGGCGCCGGTGCTGCCGCAAACGACGCGCGTCGTCGAGCTGGCGGCGCTGCCGGCGCTGCTCGACGCGCTGCTCCCCTTCGACGTGCGGGTCGCCGGCCATCCGGCCGTCTGGGCGCATCACCGGCGCGTGGACGATACGGACTGCTACTTCCTGGCGAACATTGACTACGAGCAAGGCTGCTGCGCGCGAGTGCAATTACGCGGCAGCGGCGCTTTGGAGCTGTGGGATGCGGCGACAGGCGAGACGCGTCCGCTCGCCGCGCAACAGCAGAATGGCATCATCGAGACAACCCTCGATTTTGCGCCGGCCGGCTCATATCTACTGGCGTTGCGCCAGGGGCCGGCGTCGGATGCGCCGGCCGTGCCGGCGCGCCGCGTGGATGAGATCTCGCTGGCTTCGTCGTGGGAGGCGCAACTCCTCGGCCCGAATGCGTTGACCCTCGACACGCCGGCGCTACGCATCGGCGCCGGCGCGTTCGGCGCCCCGCTGCATATCCTGGATGCGCATGCGGAGGCCGCGCGCGCCGGCGTCGGCGCGCCGTTCACGCTGCGCTACTGCATAGACGCGGATGTCTGCCCGCCGGCGCCCCTCTATCTGGCCCTGGAGCAGCCGCAGCGGTTCAACCTGGTGGTCAACGGCTGCCCCATCCCCTGGGACGACGCCGGCTGGTGGATAGACCCCGCTTTCCGCAAGGTGGACATCGGCGCGGCATTTCGAGCCGGGCGCAACGAAATCATGGTGAGCGGCGTCTTCGGGCGCGACACAGAGCTGGAGAGCCTCTACCTGGTGGGCGATTTCGGCGTCAGCGCCCGCCGGCTCGGCCGAGAAGGCCAGTTGACCGGCCAGATCTTCGACCGCTACGCGCCGGCCTTCCGCCTGACCGACGCGCCGAGGCGCGTCGGGAGCCTGGATGCCGGCGGCGCGCCCCTGGTTGACCTGACGGCGCAGGGCTGCCCGTTCTTCGCCGGCCGCGTCGCGTTGCGCCAACGGGTCCACGTGCGCGAGACGGCGCCGCGCGCCATCCTGGATATCGAAGCGGTGCGGGCCGCAGTCGTGCGCGTGCGCGTGAACGGCGCGGAACAGGGCGTGGCCGCCTGGGATCCCTATCGGGTAGATGTGACGGCCGGCCTGCGGGCCGGCGAGAACCTGATCGAGCTGGAAGTGGTCGGGACGCTACGTAACCTGCTGGGGCCGCATCACGTCGCCGGCGGCGACCCAGAGCGCACCTCGCCGGCCACCTTCCGCGAGAAGAACCAGTGGACGAATGATTTCATCCTGGTTCCTTTTGGCGTTGGCCGCGCCACGTTGTCCTTTTTTCTCACGTGACAGACATTGACACGCGCGGAAGCGGGTGTTATAATGAACTTGTTCGACGTAGGCGTCTGCACTACACTTTCCGCTTGAGGGAGGAACGGCAGATAAAGTACCATGACAAAATACATCATCCAACGGGTACTTGTCTCTATCCCCGTCTTCTTCGGGGTAACGTTGTTGGTCTTCGCTCTGTATGCGCTTTCCCCCGGCGACCCCGTCATCAACATCGTCGGCATCGAACAATTCACACGCATGACCTCCGAGCAAATCCAGACGGTGCGCGAGCAATATGGCTTCGATAAGCCCTGGATCGTGCGCTATGGAATGTGGCTCGGCAAGGCGGTGCAAGGCGACCTGGGCTATCCCCTCAAGGGCTCCAAGCCGGTCAAATTGCAGCTCACCGAGCGCATTCCACCAACCCTACTCTTAATGGGCACCTCGCTATTTCTGGCTTTCATCACCGGCGTTCCCATCGGCATCATCATGGCGATGAAGCAATATAGCTTGCTCGACATGCTGCTTACCATCGTCGTCTTCGCTGAACTATCATTACCATCATTCTTCGTGGGCCTGGGGTTCATCTACATCTTCGCCTTAAAACTCCGGATTTTGCCCACGTATGGTATGGAAAGCATCGGCATGCCCTTCTCATTGTGGGATCGGTTCCTGCACTTGATTATGCCGGCAACTATCCTGGGCCTCTTTAGCGCCGGCACCTGGGCGCGCTACACCCGCGCCAGCATGCTGGATGTGATGCGCTCCGAATATGTCACGACGGCGCGTTCCAAAGGTCTGAACGAGCGTACCGTGGTAGTGCGCCACATCTTCCGCAACGCGCTGCTCCCCATCGTCACGATCGTGGCCGCTGAGATCCCGCAGCTATTGGGCGGCGCCATTATCACGGAGCAGATCTTCCAATGGCCGGGCATCGGGATGCTCACGGTGAAACGCACGGCCGAGCGCGACTATCCGGTGCTGATGGGCATTACGGTGATGAGCGCCATCATGATCTTGTTGAGCAACCTGATCGCCGACGTCGCCTATGCGGTCGTTGATCCCAGAATCCGCTACAACTAGGGGAAGGGCCATGCCAACTGAATCGCAGAAGCAAGAGCTATCACAACGCGAACTCATTGCAGCCTCGGCCGTCTCTCTGGCCGGCGACACCTTCGCTTTTCGCGAGATTGAATCCCCCGGCCGGCGCGCCTGGCGGCGCTTCAAGAAGCATCGCCTGGCTATCTTGGGCGTCGTGATCCTCACCATCATGGCGATCACCGCGATTGGAGCCGACTTCATCGCCCCCTATACCTTCTCGGAGCAAGACCTGACCCGCTATCGTGAAGGCCCCAGCGTGACCCACTGGCTCGGCACCGACTCCTATGGCCGCGACGTCCTGAGCCGGCTCATGTATGGCGGGCGCGTCTCCCTCAGCGTGGGTCTGGTGGCTGTCGCGATCATGGAAGCCATCGCCATCATCCTGGGATCGCTGGCCGGCTACTATGGCGGCGTCGTGGACTGGATCGTCATGCGTCTGGTGGACATTGTGATGACCTTCCCCTGGCTCATCATCGTAGTCATCCTGGTAACCCTGCTGGGGCCAAGCGTCTTCAACGCCATGCTCGCCATCGGTATCCTGGGGTGGACCATCCCGACCCGTCTGGTGCGCGGCCAGATCCTCGCCATCCGCGAGATGGACTACGTGCTGTCAGCGCGCGCCATCGGCGTGCAGAACTGGCGCATCATCATCAGCCATGTCTTGCCCGGCGTGGTTGGCCCGTTGGTGGTCAATGCCACCTTCGCCGTCGCCGGCGCCATCCTGACCGAAGCCGGCCTCTCCTTCCTGGGCCTCGGCGTCCAGCCGCCCATCGCAAGCTGGGGCAACATGATGAATGCCGCCATGGAACTGATCATCCTGGAGCAGATGCCCTGGCTCTGGGTGCCGCCGGGCGTCTGCGTCATGCTCTCGGTACTGGCGATCAACTTCATCGGCGATGGCCTGCGCGACGCCCTGGATCCCAAAGGGATGTTGGGCAAGAAATAGCGCGCCGGCCCGCAAACCGCATCAAAACCCCCGATCTTCCCATAGGTCGGGGGTTCTTTGCGAGAGGAGGCTCCTACGGCCACACCGTCGGACGAGCCGCGCCTGTTGGCCGACGCCATGCTGGGCGCATTGGCGCGCTGGCTGCGCGCCCTGGGCTACGACGCCGCCTATGACGCCGGCCTCTCCGATCACGCCCTGGCGCGGCTGGCGCGCGCCGAAGGGCGCGTCCTGCTGACGCGCGACCGCGAGCTGACCCGCCGGCGCAACTTGCGCGTCCTCTTCATCGCCAGCCAGGAGTGGCCGGCGCAACTGCGCCAGGTCCGACGCGAGCTGCCCTTGCCGGCGCCGGCCCCCTTCACCCGCTGCCTGGCCTGCAACGCGCCTCTGGAGCCGCTGACCCGTAGCGAAGCCTGGGGCCTCATTCCGCCATATATCTTCGTCACGCACAACCAGTTTCGCCTCTGCCCGGCGTGCAACCAGGTCTTCTGGCGCGGCTCCCATTGGCAGCGTATGGAAGCGACGCTGGCCGGCCTGGGGCTGCTTGACCCGGAGCGTTCCAATTCTCAGCCCTGTGAGGTGATATGAACGCCTGTTCTACTTGCCCATCCGATTCCGCCGCCCTGCACATCATCGAGCCGGCCGACAACGTCGCCACCGCGATGGCGGATCTCGTGGCCGGCCAGAGCGTCGTCGCGCGTGACACCCGGGGCGCCGAACGCGCGCTGCGCCTGCTGGAGGACATCCCCTTCGGCCACAAGGCCGCGCTGGTGGATATGCCGGCCGGCGCGGCGGTGATCAAATATGGCCTGCCCATTGGCCGCGCCAATCGGGCTATCTCCGCCGGCCAGTATGTGCATGTGCACA
>CAIQJD010000872.1 GCA_903872005.1 uncultured bacterium
CAGAGCCAGAACGCCCAGCGCCAGCGCGCCGGCATTTAGCAGCGCCAGCGCCAGGGTCAAGCGCGCCATGCGAGCCTTCATGGCCCGGCCCAGGCGCGCCTGGCCCAGACGTGGCGCAACGATATGCTGCTTGACCAACTTCATCCCGAGGAACAAGCATGCCCAGAAAGGCAGGAAGATCATGGAGCTCCAGAAATCTCCCAGCCGATCGCTCAGCAGCGGCGCGATCGCGAACATCAGGACGACGCTCCCGATCAGGATGTCCCACAGCCCATCCAGGAACGGCGCCCCGAGAACCTTGCGTTCTGCCTGTTTCACAGTGACCGTAGATGTCATCGCGATTCCTCCTTCTTGCATTCCAGTCGTACAATTCTCGTAGTACTTTGTTTTTCAAAGTTCTCTGAAATTGTACTGCACTGCAAGGCAATTGTCAATAGGTGGAACCTTAAAATTCGCACATCTGGCCGGCGTCCACTTGCCAATCCGGCCGCCCTGTGGCAAACTGCCGGCCGGCCCAACTGCACCCGTCACCGCATGGAGACCCGGACGTGACGATCGAGCTATCCTACACCATCCGCGAAAGTCCACGCGCCCGCCAGGTCAGCCTGCGTTACTCCCCGACCGACGGCCTCACCGTCATCATCCCGCGCGGCTTCGACCGCCGGCGCATCCCCGCCATCGTCCAGAGCAAACAAGCCTGGCTCGACCGCGCCCGCCGGCATTTCGCCGACCGCCCCGCCCCGGCCCCCCTCCCCGAACAAATCGTCCTGCCGGCCGTCGGCGAACCCTGGCGCATCGTCTACCGCCCCACGCCGGCCGCGCGCCCCGCCCTGCGCGAAGCCCCCGACAACACCCTCACCCTCTGCGGCCCCGTCGCCGACATGCCGGCCTGCAAGCTCGCCCTCCATCGCTGGCTGGCCCGCCTCGCCGGCGAACACTTCACCCCCTGGCTCAACCGCCTGGCCGAAGGGCGCGGCTTCCACTACAGCCGGCTCACCATCCGCTTCCAACGTACCCGCTGGGGCAGCGCCTCCGTGCGACGCTCCATCAACCTCAACCTCGCGCTCCTCTTCCTCTCGCCGGCCCTCGTCCGTTATGTCATGCTGCACGAGTTATGTCACACCGTCGAGCTGAACCACTCGCCCCGCTTCTGGGCGCTCCTCGCCGGCCACTTCCCCGCCTACAAAGACGCCCGCCGCGAGCTGCGCGCCGCCTGGTCACACCTGCCGGCGTGGCTGACGCAACGCTGAAGCCATCCGCCCTCCGCGCCCTCGCGCGCCTCCGCGGTGACCCACCCACCTACCCTACCGCCCTACCGTACAAATCCCCCAAAAACTTGACATTACTTGACATTTTTTGACCTTCACTCCCCATACGCCCGCATCTCGAACACCCGCGCCTCCGCCGCGCCATTCGTCCCCTCCACCACCAGCCGCAGCGCCTCCGCCAGCGTCCCATCCAACCCATGCACGCACAACCGCTGATAATTCCCCTGCCCCCGGCCAACCTCCCGCCACTCATCCCCAACCCGCGCCAGCAACCGATAATCCCGGACCGTCTCCGGCTGCGCCCCCCGCACCATCAACGGATACAACTGCGGATAGTACGTGATCGCCAGAATCCGGCTCAGCGCCGTATCGAACGTCAATCGGACCTCCCGCAGCCGCGCCGGCCGCTCGAACCGCAGCTCCACCCACTGCGGCAGCGCCTCTCCCGGCGCCGACATCCACATATTCGTCCCCTCCTCTGTCGTCCGCGTCACCCCGTTGACCACATTCCCCGCCGCGCACCCCGCCGCCTCGCTCGACGCGACGGCCGTCGCTCCCAGCGCCAGATCGGCCGGATCGCGATTCGGCAAACCCAACAAAAAGCAATCATCCTTCAAGAGCTGCTGCTGCAAGCCGGCCACCTCTCCCCTGGACAACTGCCCCGGCATCTTCCCCAGCCGCCGGCACAGCGCCGCCGCCGTCCCGGCCGCCTGCCCCATCACCGCGCACGTCGCCATCACCCGCAACGATGCGAACGCCAGATGCGACGCGCTGATATTGCGCCCGGCCATGAACAGATTATCCACATTGCGCGAATAGAGCGCCCGCAGCGGGATACTGTACATCGCCGACAGCATCGGCTGATGGCATGGCTCGCCGGCGTCGTAGATGCCGGCCGGCGGATGCGTGTCAATCGGCCACCCGCCATACGCCACCCGATCTTCGAACAACACCGCATCTTCCAGATCGCTCTGCGTCAGGACGTGCGGCCCCAGGAAGCGCCGCGATTCCCGCTTCCCCGGCAGCATCCCGATCCATTCCAACCCCCAATTCTCCGCCCCATGCTCCCCGCCATTCTTGATATGATCCCACACCCCCATCGCAATAGCGTACAGCTCATCACGGATCGCCTCGGCATCCTTGATCGTATCCAGCTCTCCGCCATACTCCATCCACCAGAACCCGTAAGAGAACGGCGTATGCTCGCGGAAAGCCAGGTCCGCCTCCGTGAACCGGCGCGCGTACGCCGGCGCCTTGAAGGGCGTCGGCCGGCCATAGTCGCGCGCCTGGAACAAGACGCTGCTCCCCAGCACCCGGCGGTCGGCGGCCGCCGGCGCGCTTCGTTCGCCGTAGGTGGCCTGCGCCTCGCGCCCAACGACATAATCCGCCCCGGCTTCCGCCCCCAGCCGGCCGTCCCCCGTGCAATCCAGATACAGCCCGGCCTCAATCTCGAACCGCTCCTCGGTCGAAGGCCGGCCGGCGTGCGCCAGGGCAATCCGCCGCGACCCGGCCATCTCCACGCCATCCACGCTCGTGTTCAGCAGCAACGTCAGGCGCGGCTCTCTGCGTACCCATTCCCACAGCAGCAGATCCCACAATTGCGCGCCATGCTGCGGGTTCCGCACCGCGTCTTCCAGCCGCATCTGTTCCAGGATGCCGGTCTCGCGGGCATTGGCGCGCCGGCCGCTGAATGCCGCCCCACCAATCGTCATCCGCACCTCGCTGGACGCATTGCCGCCCAACACCGGCCGATCCTGGATCAACACCGTCTGCGCCCCGCCGCGCGCCGCCGCGATGGCCGCGCACACGCCGGCCATCCCCCCGCCGGCCACCACCACATCCGCCTGCAAGCGTCGCGTCGTCTCGATAGCCATCCTTCTCCCTCCCGCCGATGATCATCTCCCCCACATTATAGGCCGGCCGAATCTCCCGGCAAACCGCTCGCCTCCGCAACTCTTCAGGATTGAGGATAGTTGTGGTATGTTGCGCAACATGAGGGTAGAGGAAGAAGTGGTCAAGCTACGCGCCGAAGTAGAGCCATTGCGCCGGGGTCAACAGAGAGGAGATTGGACAAAAGACGGCGCGCAGCGTACAATACGCGTGTCCTGATCATGCTGCGTCCTCACATCAAGCTTTTCCGCGGCCCCGCGCTCGAACTCGGAGGAGACACAGATGCGATTGGGGAAGATCGAACTAGATCCGGCGCACAACCCGGCCATCCTGGATACTGCCACCTGGGACGCCGCCGGCGCGTGGCGCCTCGTCGCCTCGGCGGACCCTTCTTACTGGCCCACCGTGGCAGAGGCCGGCCTCGCCGGTCGGCCTCTCCCTGCATGGCCCCAGGGGCAGCCGCACGCCGGCAGCTTCGCCCCCTGGCGCGGCGGGTTCTTCTTCCTTGCCACTTTGTCCGATGGACAGCAAGTCTTCCTGGAAATGAACGCCGGCTCGCCAGAGACGCCCCTGGGCGCGCCGGTAGCCGCGCTCCAAATCTCCCCCGATTGGCAGCTTCGTATGGTTACGACGCAGGCTGAGAATCTCGATCGCTACTGTCAACTCCTACGCCCCGACAAGGGGCCGCGCGCCCTCGGAGCTGTCCCGCGCCTGGGCTGCGGCTGCCGCATGACCACTGCCCTCTGGCCGGCCCTGTACGCGACCATGGACGCCCTGGGCTTCGCCGCCAACAGCATCCAGAATTCCGTGCGCGAGTTGAACCTCCTGGACAATGTCTTGCAGGCGCGCCCTTCCGAAGCCATTTACTATCCTGGCTTCGGGAATGTGGCATCCGGCCACACGGGCAGCACCTTCGAGGGACTCTGGACCTACGGCGTGCTGGAAGCTCTGAAGAGTGACGCCCGACCGCGCTATGGCGCCGACGCCGATCACCTGAAGATTCGCCGCGGTCCCGATGGCCTCACATCAGCCATCGCGGTCATGTCGGCTGCGCCCTTCTATACCTTCTACACAATAGATGTGTCAGAAGCTCTCGATTATCGGGCGCTGACGGCGTCGCCGGCTGCCGCCGCTGATCTGCTGGCCCGCCATATCCCGTCGGCCGGCCCGCGCCGCGCCGTGCTGGCCTATCACCTGCACCGCCGGCGCATCGCCGGCCGCGCCTACGCGCTCAACGCCGATGAAGCGGCCCGCCTGATAGGCAAGTACTGGGACGCGCTCCACGCTATGGACGACCTCAGCGCCTACTTGACGCGCCAGAAGGCCGGCCGCCCCTACGACCTCGAATTCGCCATTGACGAGCGCCCGCCCGACATCGGCCCCTACGAGTCCATCACGACCGAAGATGAATTGACCTTCGTCGCCCTAGAAATCGCGCGCCGGCGCCTCCCGGTAACCCATATCGCGCCCAATCTCGGCGTCGAGAAGGGTGTGGACTATCGCGCCCCCGGCGGGCTGCCGGGCCTGGAAAAGCGGCTACGCTTCCTGCATCAAACCGTCAACGAGTTCGGCATGCTCCTCGACATCCATTCCGGCGATGACCTCAGCGCGGCCACGCGCCAGGTGATCGGCCGAGCCACTGCCGGCCGTCACCATTTCAAGATCTCGCCCACCCCGCAATTGCTGTTCGCAGAGACCGTTCACGACCTGCTGCCGGATGTCTTTGGCGACTGGTACGCCGCTGCGCTGGCCTACGCTACAGCCGAAGCGGAGGCAGGCTCCCAGTTCGCCGCCCAATGCGTGCAGGCGCGCGATCTCAATGCGCCAGACGTGGAGGACAGTATCTTCCACAACTTCGGCTTCGACTACGTGGGCAAGCGCGGCCCGGCCGGCAACTATCTGCACCGAGAACTGCTCTACAGCCTGCCGGCGTCCTTCTATGCCGAGTACCGGCAGCGCCTGATCGCCTATTTCAGCGAGGTAGCGCGCGACCTGTTCGCGCCCGGCTGGGCATGAACGCGACGCCCTGCCGGTCCTGTGCGCGCATGAACTTGTCCGATTCGCCAGCCGGGCGTATACTGCCGGCAGCCTTGTCCTGAATACGGCAGGTCTAGCGAGGTTACAACATGCAAAATTATGATCTACTCCTGAAAGGCGGGCGTGTCCTCGATCCAGGTCAGGACCTGGACGGCCCAGCGGATGTGGCTATCAAAGCCGGCCGTCTTGCGGCAGTGCGTCCCCTGATATCGGCCGCAGAGGCGACACAGGTCATTGACGTAGCTGGAAGATTGGTCACACCCGGCCTGATTGACATGCACGTCCACGTCTACCCCGGCGTTGCTTCCGAACTCTCCCTCGACGCCGACGAGTATTGTCTGCCCAATGGCGTGACCACCGTCACCGATGCCGGCAGCGCCGGCGCCTACACCATTGGCGGCTTGCGCCGCTACGTCATCGAGCGCTCGAAGACGCGTATCCTCGCCTGGCTGCACATCGCATCCATCGGCATGATCTCCAACGGCCTGAGCCTCCCTGAATTGGGCTGGCTCCCCCTGGCCAATGTAGATCGCTGCGTCAAGGCCGCCGAAGAGAACCGCGATATCCTGGTCGGCATCAAGGTGCGCCTCAGCCGCTTCGTGGTGCGCGACGTGGGCATCAAACCCTTCTATCTGGCGCTGGAAGCCGCCGAGCGGGCCGGCATGCCTCTCATGGTGCACGTCGGCGACACGCCGGCCCCCCTCACCGAAATCCTCGATCACATGCGCCCTGGCGACGTCCTCACCCACACCTACCAGGCCGTCGGCGGCCACGAGATTCTGGATGGCGGCAAGAGCTTCCGCTATCTGCCGGCGCTGGTCAAGGGCGCCAGCACCACCCTGCTGGACGCCGCCGGCAACGTCATCCCGGCCGCCTGGGCCGCGCGCCAGCGCGGCGTCCTGATGGATGTCGGGCACGGCTCCAACAGCTTCTCCTTCGATGTCTTCCGGCCGGCCTTCGCCCAGGGCTTCCCGCCCGACACCATTGGCAGCGACTTACACCAGATGAGCGTCAATGGGCCGGTCTTCAGCCTCCTCTCAGTCATGTCGCGCCTCCTGTGCATGGGCATGTCGCTGCGCGACGTCATCGCCGCGACCACCCAGCGGCCGGCCAAATACCTCGGACTTGCCGGCGAAATCGGGACGCTGCGCCCAGGCGCGTGCGCCGACGTCGCCGTACTCGATTTGCGCCACGGCGACTACGAATATCGAGACGGCTCTGCCAACGTGCTGCGCGGCGCGTGGCAGCTCTTCCCGCATCTGACGGTGCGCGCCGGCGAAGTGATCGCGCCGCCCACGCGACCGGCTCCGGCCGCTGCGCCGGCCTGATCATCGCGTCGCCCATACGCTATCCTGCCGGCATTGCCACAATTGTTGACAGGAACTCTTGCCGCAAGTATAATCAGTGGGACACGGCTCCACGAATGACGCCTGCCCACGCGGGCGTTTTCTATTCTCTGAAGCCATTGATAGTCGCCAATCGTTTCTGAACAAGGAGGAGATCAGATCCGATGCCCCCAGCCGCAATACCACCAGTAGACCTCTCCATTGTGGATGAGGTTGTCGCACAGCATGGCCCGCAAGCCGACCGCGTCATTCCGGTGCTGCAGGACTTGCAGGCGCGTTACGGCTATTTGCCCATCTCGGCGCTCAACTACCTGGCGTCGAAGACCGACGCCACGCCGGCGCAAATTTACGGCGTGGTCACGTTCTATGCCCAGTTCCGCCTGAAGCCCGTTGGCAAGCACATCGTCCGCGTGTGCCACGGTACCGCTTGCCACGTGCAAGGCGCCGAACATATCACCCAGGCCGTCTCCGACACGCTGCACGTCGCCGAAGGCGAAACCACAGCGGATGGCCTCTACACCCTGGAATCCGTGGCTTGCCTGGGTTGTTGCAGCCTCTCTCCCGTGATGATGATTGATGAGACGGTCTACGGCCGGCTCAGCCGCTCCGAAGTCCAGAAGATCTTCAAACAACGGGCCAAGCAGGAGGCGCAAGCATGAGCCAGCAACAGGTCATTGTCGGACTCGGCTCCTGCGGCATGGCCGCCGGCGCCAGCGAAACCTACGCCGCCTTCCAGGAAGAGCTGACCAAGCGCGGCCTCGACGTTACCCTCAGCATCACCGGCTGCAACGGTCTTTGCCACCGCGAGCCGATTGTAGAGGTCATCACGCCGGCCGGCCACTGGACCTACGCCGACATCAAAGCGCCGCGCGTCGCTGACCTCGTAGAGAAGCATCTGATCGGCGGAAAGCCGGTCGCTGATTGGACGTTCCAGGGGCCAACATACGCGGGCGAGATCAAAGCCTACACCGGCAAACAGGTCTATCTGGAACTACGGAACTGCGGGCGCATTAATCCGGAGAAGATTGACGACTACATCGCCCAGGAAGGCTACAAGGCCCTGGCGCGCACACTCAAGATGACTCCCGAGGACGTCATCGCCGAAGTCAAGCGCGCCGGCCTGCGTGGGCGCGGCGGCGCCGGCTTCTCGACCGGCCAGAAGTGGGAATTTGCTCGCAAGTCCCCGGGCGATGTCAAGTACATGATCTGCAACGCCGACGAAGGCGACCCCGGCGCGTTCATGAACCGCAGCGTCCTCGAAAGCGACCCACACGGCGTCCTGGAAGGCATGACCATTGCCGCCTATGCCATTGGCGCGCACGAGGGCTACATCTACGTCCGCGCCGAGTATCCCCTCGCCATCAAGCGGCTCAAGATCGCCCTGGCGCAATCCCGCGAGCGCGGTTACCTGGGCGAGAATATCATGGGCAGCGGCTTCGCCTTCGAGATTCACATCAAGGAAGGCGCCGGCGCATTCGTCTGTGGCGAAGAGACGGCCCTGATCGCCTCCATTGAGGGGCAGCGCGGCATGCCGCGCCTGCGCCCGCCCTACCCGGCCGTCTCCGGCCTCTTTGGCAAGCCCACTAACATCAACAATGTGGGCACTCTGGCCGACGTCACCTGGGTCATGCTGAACGGCGCCGAGGCATACAACCGGCTGGGCACCGAGAAGAGCAAAGGCACCAAAGTCTTCTCGCTGGTCGGCAAGATCGCGCGCAGCGGTCTGGTAGAAGTCCCCTTCGGCATTACCATCGGTGAAGTCGTCAACGAGATCGGCGGCGGCTCCATCTCCGGCCGGCCGATCAAAGCCGTGCAGTTTGGCGGCCCCTCCGGCGGCTGCATCCCGGCGTCCATGTTCGACACGAAGATTGACTACGAGTCGCTGAACGCCACGGGCGCCATCGTAGGCTCCGGCGGCATGGTCGTCATGGATGAAGGCTCGTGCATGGTGGATGTGGCGCGTTACTTCCTCAACTTCACCCAGAGCGAGTCGTGCGGCAAGTGTACCTTCTGCCGCATCGGAACGCGCCGGCTGCTGGAAATCCTGACCCGCATCACCGAGGGAAAAGGCACAGAAGACGACATCGCCCACCTGGAATACCTATGCGACAAAGTCAAGAATACGTCGCTCTGCGCCCTGGGCGGCACCGCGCCCAACCCGGTGTTGACCACCCTGCGCTACTTCCGCGACGAATACATCGCCCACGTGCGCGACCACCGCTGTCCGGCCAAGGTCTGCAAGGCGCTCATCACCTACAGCGTCGTCCCCGAAGCCTGCACCGGCTGCCAGGTCTGCAAGCGCGCCTGCCCCGTGCAGTGCATCTCCGGCGAGCGCAAGCAGGTGCATCTCATTGACCAATCGCGTTGCACCAAGTGCGGCACCTGTCACGAAGTCTGCAAGTTCAATGCTATCAGTGTGGCATAGAGGATGGTGAGCTGTGGCTGAGATTAAAGTTACGATTGATGGAAAGACCGCCGTCGTGCCGGCTGGCAGCACGATCCTGGATGCCGCGGCCAGCATCGGCGTCAAAATCCCTACGCTCTGCCATGTCGCTGAGCTGAAGCGATTCACCTCCTGCTACATGTGCGTCGTGGAAGTCACCGGCATGCCCAAGCCCGCGCCGGCCTGCTCCACCGAAGCCCGCGATGGCATGGTCGTCTCCACCCAGAGCGACACCATCCGCAACACGCGGCGTACCGCCCTGGAGCTGCTCCTCTCCGATCACTGCGGCGACTGCTTCGCCCCCTGCGGCGTCACCTGCCCCACCGGCATTGACATCCAGTCCTACCTGAAGCTGATCGCCGATGGCGACCTCCTCGCCGCGCACCAGAAGGTCAAAGAAACCATGCCGCTGCCGGCTTCCCTGGGTCGCGTCTGCCCGCACCCTTGCGAAGCGGAATGCCGGCGCAACCGCGTCGAAGAGCCTATCACGATCTGCTGGACCCACCGCTATCTGGCCGACAAAGACATGCAGGGCGCCGGCTACGTGCCACAGTGCGCGCCGGCCACCGGCCGCAAGATCGCCATCATCGGCGCCGGCCCGGCCGGCCTGAGCGCCGCCTATCACCTGCGCCGGCGCGGCCATAGCGCCACGATCTTCGAGAAGCAGGAGGCCGCCGGCGGCATGTTGCGCTGGGGCATCCCCTACTACCGTCTGCCGGCCGCCGTCATTGACGCCGAAGTCAAAGTCATCACCGACATGGGCGCCGAGATCCGCTACGGCCAGGAGTTGGGCAAGGATGTCACAATCCAGTCGTTGAAAGCCGCCGGCTACGAGGCAATTTTCCTCGGCGTCGGCGCACAAGAGGCGATGAAGATGCGTGTGGACGGCGAAGACCTGCCCGGCGTCATGTCGGGCCTCGACTTCCTGGCCCGCGTCGCGCGCAACCAGCCGGTCCACCTCGGCGCGTCCGTGGCGGTCATTGGCGGCGGCAACACGGCCATTGACTCGGCCCGCACCGCCCGCCGGCTCGGCGCCGACGTGACCATCCTCTACCGTCGCACCCGCGAAGAGATGCCGGCGCTGGACATCGAAATCGAAGCCGCCCTGCACGAGGGCGTGCAGATCGAATACCTGACCGCGCCCCTCTCCGTGAAAGCTCTGGCGCAAGACCTCTCCCTCACTTGCCAGCGCATGGCGCTGGGCGAGCCAGACGCCAGCGGCCGGCGCAAGCCGGTGGCGGTCAAAGGCTCCGAATTCGCCAAAGAGTGTACCGCCATCATCTCGGCCATCGGCCAGCGCGTTGACATGGAGTGCCTGGAAGGCGAAGATGTAACCTGCACCCTGGACGGTCGCATCACCGTCAACTCCGAGACCGGCCTGACCAGCATCCCCGGCGTCTTCGCCGGCGGCGACTGCGTCACCGGCCCAGACATCGCCGTGCGCGCCATCGGCGCCGGCCGGTTGGCCGCCGCTTCGATTGACCAATACCTGCGCGGCGAGCCGGTCAGCGGCTACGGCCATCCGTTTGCCTCCACCATGGGCAAGCTCAACGAAGTAGACCCGGAGCGCTTCGTGCGCTACCAGAAGTCGGCCCGCAGCCACATGCCGGAGCTGGACGGCGCGACTCGCGTGACCAGCTTCGACGAAGTCGAGACAGGCCTCTCCTTCGAGCAAGCCCTGGCGGAAGCCAAGCGTTGCCTCGAATGCGGCTGCGCGGCCGTGACGACCTGCAAGCTCAAGGACTACGCCACGCAATACGGCGCAGCGGCCGAGCCGTGGGCCGGCAAGATGCGCGGCTACACCTACGACGGCTCGCACCCCGATCTCTTCATGGAGACCGGCAAGTGTATCCAGTGCGGCGCCTGCATCCGCGCCTGCCGCGATGTCCGCAAGCTGGAGGTCCTCACTTTCGTCAACCGCGGCTTCGAAGCGCGCGTCCTGCCCTACTTCGGGCTGCCCCTGGGCCAGACCACCTGCGACGGCTGCCTGGAATGCGTCAAAGTCTGCCCCACCGGCGCCGTGGCCGCCGTCCACGCCGAAAAGGTGAAGAAGTCCTACACACTGTAGCGTCTGACTGACGCGACGAGGGCCTTGCGGTTCATCCATGATCGCAAGACCCTCGTCTTTTCTGTAGGAGTCAAATGATCATCCTGGGGGGCTCAGAATCGGGCCTATATATGATGCGCCATTTAGTCGCGCGTCGTGCGCCGGCAGGTGAGCGGTCACGCGCGTCCCTTTGGGCGACGACTGCAACGCCAGCCGGCCGCCGAGCAACTGGGCTCGTTCTTGCATCCCCACCAGCCCGAAATGCCCCGCGCCAGTCAAGCCATCAGGCGACATCGGCGGTGTGAACCCCACGCCGTCGTCCTGCACCGACACCGTCAACTCCCGTTCACCAAAGCCTACCGTCAAGGTCATCTGCTGTGCCCGAGCATGCTGCATGGCATTGGCGAGCGCTTCCTGGGCGATCCGAAAGGCCGCGACCTCAACCTCCGATGATAGGCGTCTCGGCCGACCGCTGATCACTACTTGAGCATTGGTTCCGCCATCTCGAATCTCCTGTACCAACATCTCCAGGGCCGGCGCCAACCCCAGCTCCTCCAGGTAGATCGGACGCAGCCCTCGAATCATCCGACGCAATTCACCCAGCGTTGCCTCGCACAACGACCGTGCCTTCAGCAGAGAATCACGCGCGGCCGGCGTGTCATTGCGGTCCAGCGCCCGTTGGGTCATCTGCATACGCTGGCCGATAGCGATCAGATCTTGTATCGTCTGATCGTGCAGCTCGCGTGCCAATCGCCCCCGCTCCGCTTCCTGACTCGCGGTGATTCCTTCAGCGTAGTCCTTAATACTCGCCTGATAGTGTCGGATGCGTTCCACCATATCTTGCAGCGCGCGCTGCAAATCGCGTATCTCTTCCACCCCGCCCACGCCGGCGCGCAAGCCGGCGAAGTCGCCGCCCGTGATGCGGCCAGCGGCGTCCGCCAGCCGAGCGAGAGGTTGCAGGATAGTACGATACGAGAAGTAGATGATGATCAGAGACATCACTGCGGCGACTCCCAGCAGGACCGGCAGAATGCTCGAGAGGCGCAGGATCGGCACGATCATGTCTTCGACGGGTTCTTCTACGACCACTTTCCAGCCGGTCTCATTGACCGAAGCAAACGAAGCCAGTGTAGAAATGCCTCTGGCGAATTGACCGCTGACGGTGCCGCTGCTCTGAACGCCCATCAGGCGCAGCGCCGCGGAAGTAGGAAGCTCCTGTCCAAGCAAGCTCTCGTCGGGGTGGATAAGCACGCGACCATCCAGGTCAACCACGTAGATCACGCCGCGCTGAGCGATGCGCGCCTCGCTGAACACGAGTTGCAGACCATCGCCGTTGGGACGCACCACCCCGTGCCCCAATTCATCTTCGATCTGCCGAACATACTGCCTAGCCAGCGCCGTATCGCGCTCCGACACGAAATCTCGCATCGCCCTTTGGTGAGCGTATACGCTCGTGAACGTCACGGCTATCAGCGCCAGGGTCAGCGGGAAGATCGCCCACAGCCACAACTGCACTTGCAGCCGCCGGTACCATTGGGCCGGCGCCGGCTTCACTCCAGAACGATCCATCCCCGTTTCAATGCCTCCGTCACCGCTTCGGTGCGACTCGTCACGCTCAACTTGCCGTAGATATGCGCCAGATGGCCCTGTACAGTACGCTCGCTGAGGTTGAGTTGCCGGCCAATGGCCTTGTTGGTCAACCCCTGCGCGGCGAGACGTAAGATTTCGATTTCGCGTTCGCTCAGGGGTTCCACTTGTTCGGTCGCCCCGGCCGGCGCGCCGCTCTGAATCTGGCGCACGACCTTCTGTGTCACCTGGGGACTGAGCGCCGACTCGCCCCGGTATACGGCGCGCACGGCCCGCACCAAATCATCCGCTTCTGCCGTCTTCAGGATATACCCCTGCGCGCCGGCGCGCAACAGGGCGAAGATATAGGGATCCTCCTCATAGGCCGTCAGGATCAGCACCCGCACCTGGGGGAAGCGTTCCTTGATCTGGCGGGTCGCTTCGATGCCGCCCATGCCGGGCATCTGGACGTCGAGCACGGCGATATCCGGGCGAAGCTGAGCGACCAATTGCAGCGCCCCTTCGCCATTGGCCGCCTCGCCCACGACCTCGATATCACCGGCTTCTTCCAGGAATTGCCGTATGCCCTGCCGCACCAACGCATGGTCATCGGCCAGGATCACGCGAATCGAGTCTGACATGGCATCCTCCCGCGCCGGCAGACCAGGTACCCCGGCGTCTTGCAACCCCTCTGATTATATTCCATCTTCACCCTGCCGTCCACTGAAATGCCCGCCGGCCGAGATTGCGAGAGCGGCCACTACACCGTCAAACGCGTTCGGCGCAGCAGTTGCGCGTTGATCGCCACGATGATCGTGCTGAGCGCCATGAACAGCGCGCCCAGCGCTGGCGAGAGGAGGATGCCAACGGGCGCCAGCACGCCGGCAGCCAACGGCAGCGCCACGATGTTGTACCCAGTGGCCCATAGCAGATTCTGGATCATCTTGCGATGGCTGGCGCGGCTCAATTCGATCACCTTCACCACGTCCAGGGGATTGCTCTGTATCAAAATGATGCCGGCCGATTCGACCGCCACATCGGTGCCGCTGCCGATGGCAATCCCCACGTCGGCCCGCGTCAGCGCCGGCGCCGACCATCGCGACGCGGCGACCCTGGCGCTGTAGCTCCAGCACTTTTTGGTCTTTGTGCTCGGGCAGCACTTCGGCGAAATAGTGGTCAATGCCCAGTTCAGTCGCCACGGACTTGGCGACGGGAGCGCTGTCGCCGGTCAACATGGCTACCTGCACGCCCATCTGATGCAGACGCGCCACCGCCGCCTTGCTCTCCGGGCGGATCACGTCGGCCAGAGCGAGGCCGGCCACCACCAATCCGTCTTGTATGAGATAGATGGCGCTCCGCCCCGCGGCGCTGGCCTGAGTGGAGAGCCGGGCGATCTGCGCCGGCAATTCCAATCCCAGCAGTTCCAGCAGGCGCGGCCCGCCGACATAGACAGTATGGCCTTCACTCCTGGCTCGCACGCCACGGCCTTTGATCGCTTCAAAGCCGGACACGGTTGGCAGTAACAGCCGGCGCTCCGCGGCGGTCTGCCGCACGCCGCGAGCGATGGTGTGCTCCGAGTCGCCTTCGATCGCCGCCGCGAGCGCCAACGCCGCGGTTTCATCCCAACCATCGGCCGTTGCAGGGCGCCGGTCTTGTCGAAAATCACTGTATCAATCTCACGCGCCGCTTCCAGAGCCAGCCGGTCGCGCACCAAAATGCCATTCCTGGCCCCCAACGTGGTTGTGATTGAGACTACCAGCGGGATCGCCAGACCAAGCGCGTGGGGGCAGGCGATGACCAGGACAGTCGCCACGCGCGCGATGACCTCCACAATGAGAGCGTTTCGATGAGCGCCACATGCGGCTCTGTCTCTTCCACGTTGATGAAGCCGGCCTGCTGCAGCACAAGGGGGAGCCGGCCGGCGATCAGGTCAGCCGTCTTCTCGAGGCGTCGCATGACCAGAGATATGCCCCATGCAACCCAATGGTGCGGCTGGCCGAAATCCAGCACATGCAGTTCGCCGCCGGGCCGCAGAACTCGGAAGATTTCTTCCAGAGTGCGCTGCCGGTTTTCGGTATCCAGGTGGTGGAGCATTAAGCTGGCGACTACGCGGTCGAGACGCCAGCGCCGTAGGGCAAATGGTAAGCCAGGCCAAGGTCGAAAGTGATCTGGACGCCGGCGGCTGCTGCTTTCGCGCGGCTCATCGCGAGAAATTCGCATCGGCATCTACCCCACCACTTGAGCATCAGGATGCGCCTGCTTGACGAGGAGCCGTTTGAGCTTGGCTTCGGGCAGGAGCCAACGCAAGAGAGCGTCATATACCGGCGTGATCCAGCGATAGTGTAAAGCCGGGACAAATGGTTCGTTGGTCATTACGTGTTCAAGTCTCGTCGCATTTGGTCGTATTGCTCCTTGGTGATCTCGCCGCGAGCATAGCGTTCTTTGAGGACATCCAGCGCCCGGCCCGACGACGCAGGCGAGCCGCCGTGCGCCGCGCCAGACTGGCCTAGCGTCCGTATCGCAAAGCAGCCGGCTACGCTCAGGACGCACACGACCAATATGAATAGGAACCCACCGAACAGCATCATACACACACCTCCGAATCCTCCATTCCACGGCATCATCGCTTACCTCCCGGGCTTGCTTCCACTTTGCCGAGGATGCTCCTCGGAAGGCGACCGGGTAGAGAGATCGCCTTCCGAGGTTTATTCTACTGCTCGCCGCCCAGGACGTCAATGAACTCGCCGTGCCAGGTGTGATACCAGACCTGGCCGGTGCCGCCGTGTACGCTCAACATCCCATCTATCTTGCCATCCTTGAGCGTATGGACCGTGTAGTAGCCGTAGAACGGATCGGCCCCTTCCGTCGTCACGCCTGGCCGGTTGGCGTCCAGCCAGCGTTGCGCGATCTGCAACGCATCCGCCGGCGTAACGGCCATGTCGCCCTGCGGATCGCTGGTGCTCCACCCGCCCATCATACCGCCGGCCATCATGCCGTACTTGGCGTTCCACATCATATTGGGGCCGTACTCTGGGCCGACCAGACCGGTCTGCGTGTTGACCAGCAACTCCATCGCGCCGATGCCGGTATTCTTTTCCTGGATGAGGGCATAGAAGTTGCGGTCGAACTCCATAATCTCGTCTACGACCAGGTTCGGGTTGCCGGCGATGTATTGCTCCACCGCTGCCTGGGCCTGCTGGATGGTCAGGCGCTGACCGGTTGCGGGCGCCTGCGCGCCTGCATAGTAGCCGCCCATCATTCCAGTCGGTCCAGCGCAGGTCAACCAGGAGCCGGCCGGCCCCTGCGCCTGCGCCACACCGCCCCAGATGTTGCGTCCGAAGAACCACCAACCTGTGGCGGTCAGGGCCAGCACCAAAATGCCTACCAACACGACCGTGACGATAGCCAACTTTGCGAGTCTCATTGTCATGCCTCCTTAGGCGCCCTCGCGCCCGATCGCGGCGCGTTTCTGCGTGCGATCACAGACAGATCATAGTACCGGCCTGCGAAAAATGGGCGCGCCGGCAGACGCGCCGGACGCGCGCACAATAGCCTACTCACAGGACGCCTGAAGCGCGCCAAATGGCCTGTGTGACGCGGCTGCCGATCTCGACCGGCGGGCGCGCCATTCGGCGCGCGCCGAATGGCGCGCCGAACGTGCGCCATTCGACCCTACCAGGCTGATGTCCGTCATGCTATCCTGTGCAGGAGTAATGATTCGATTGCGGGAGAGTGAATATGTCGCACAAAGCGAAGAAGACAGATCAACGGTTGGCCGCGCACGCCAGCCCAACCGCTTCCGGCAAGGGGCGCCCCAAGCTGCCTTTGTCCGCCTTGCTCGTCGCAGGAGCTTTCATTGTGATTGCGGCCGTGGTCGCGCTGGTTTTTTCGGCCGGCCGGTCGCCGGCGTCCACGGCGATCGCCAGCGGCAGCGCGGCGCCAACCATCACCCAGGCCGCGGTGAAGCCGACCCAATCAGCTCCGACGCAAGCGGCGAGTGTGCAACAGGAGCCGGCGCAAGACAAGATTGCGGTGAAAGCGCAGGATGGCGCTGTCAAGCTGGCGCTCGCGGACGTATCGGACGGCAAGGCGCATTTCTATACCTATGAGGGCGCCGGCAAAACCATCGCCTTCTTCGTGCTCAAGGGCGCGGACGGCGTCATCCGCGCCGCCTTCGACGCCTGTGATGTCTGTTTCCCGGCCAAGAAGGGCTACCATCAGGAGGGCGATGTGATGGTCTGCAACAATTGCGGCAACCGCTTCCCCTCGGTGAAGATCAATGTCGAGACGGGTGGCTGCAATCCTGCGCCTCTGGCCGACCAGACCGCTGGCACCGAACTGACGATTCAGGTCGCCCGACTGGAAGCCGGCGCCAAATACTTCTAGATTCGTTTCAGCACACGGAGGCTATATGACTACTCGGAAAGTTACACGGATGATTTCTTCGGTCGCGATGGTGAGTCTGTTGATCGGCCTGTTCGCTTTCGTCCTGCCTGCGCCATCTCTGGCGGCCGGCCAGCCGCTCTTCACGGGCAATGTGGGCTTTCTCGCCGGCGGAGTTGTGTATCGAGCAGGGTTCAACGTGAAAGTGCTGGACGCGCAGCATACGGCTCAGGGGTGGTACTCGTCTCGGGATGCCAACGGTGACTGGTTCACGGTAAATGTGACCTGCGCGCACATCATGGCGAATGAAGTGCACTTTCATGGTCTCATCACCTCTGCCAGCGATCCGAGCCTGGTGGGCCAGACATTTCATGGCGTGCTGCAAGATAACGGAACTGCTGCCCGTAGCGGCGACAAGATTTGGGCCGCTATCGAGGCGACACACACCTGCGAGCATAATAGTGGGACGATGACGATGCCGGCCGGCGGCCCCCACGATGTGATCAGCGGCAATTTCCAGATCATCGCATAAAGAGGAGACGATACATGGCTATCACGAAGGTTGCGCTGAAGGTTACCGGTATGCACTGTCAGTCGTGCGCCCAGCGCACGGAGAGGGCGCTGAAGAAGGTCAAGGGAGTGGTCGGCGTTACGGTCAACCTCCCGCAGGATCAGGTCGTCGTGGAGCACGAACCGGGCGTCTCCACCGAGGATCTCAAGCAGGCCGTGCGCGCCATCGGTTTTCAGACGCCGGCATAAGCGGTACTGACCAAAAAACAAGTCCAGGGCGCCAGGTTTTGCCCTAGCGCCTTGGACTCGCGATAGCAGTTAGAGGAGTTATACCCTACTATGAAGCAAGCTCTCACCCTGAGAATCAGCGGGATGCACTGCGGATCGTGCGAACAACTCATACGCGAGGATCTCTCCGAATTGCCGGGCATCTCTGACCTGCACATCAGCAGCGCAGACGGCAACGGAGCCTTGATCTATGAGCCGGCGCTGATCGCGCCGAAACGCATCGTCGAGGCGATTGTGAACGACGGCTATCAGGCCGAGATCATCAGCGATATCGCCATTCCTGCGCCGGCCGAGCCGGTTCTGGTCCAACGCCAGATTGTGCCGGCTGGCGAGCCGCTGCGCGTGATTCTGGCCTCCCGCATCGAGGCCGAAGGCCAGGTGTTGCAGGACGTCGTCGGCGAGCCCTACTTTGCCGGCAAGATCACGCAAGATCGCTCAGTCAACCTGGCGCTGCCAGAGGGGCCGGCCGAGCAACAGCGCAGTGTGGAGCGGATGCTCGACGCTGTGGGCATGACCCGGCTGTTCGATGCGTTATGGAGCAACGGGCACAACGGCAGCAACGGACATGGGAACGCAGCGGCCAGCGCGGCGACTGCCATGCCCCAACCGGCTACTTGCCCGATCGCGCCGGCCGTCCAGCAGAAGGCTGCGGGAGACGCCAACGCGCGCGTCGCCATTTCGCTCTACGGAATGCACTGCGCCTCCTGCGCGGCGATCATCGAGCGCGCCCTGCGCAAGGTCGCCGGCGTCAAGCAGGCCAATGTCAACTTCGCCGCCGAGAAAGCGACCGTGCTCTATGATGGGCGGGTCACGACCGAAGCGGCCCTGGTTGACGCGGTGACCCGGGCCGGCTATAAAGCCTCGGTCATCAACGCGGCCGACAGCGAGTTCGACAGCCGCAAGCGGCAAGAAGAGATCACGACCATGCGGACGAAGTTCCTCGTCAGTCTGGTCCTCAGCCTGCCGATGCTCTATTTCATGCTACTCGATTTCTTCGCCTGGTTGCCTGGCGCAAAACTGCTGCCGCCGTACTTCGGTCTGGTCTCGCTGCTCCTGGCGACGCCGATCCAGTTCATCATCGGCGCCGGCTTCTATCGCGGCATGTGGTCCAGCCTGCGTATGAAGACCTTCAACATGGACTCGCTGATCGCCATCGGGACCTCGACGGCATATATCTACAGTCTGGTGAATTTCATCAACCACGTCGTGACAGCGCGCACCCCCTTCGGCGTCGGCGGAGCCAAGATCGCCGACCTATACTTTGAGACTGCCGCCTTCCTGATCACCTTCGTCATCCTGGGCAAGTGGCTCGAGGCCAAAGCGAAGGGCCGCACATCGGATGCGATCAAGAAGCTGATGGGGTTGCAGTCCAAGACGGCGCGCGTTATCCGCGACGGACAAACGCTGGATATCGCTATTGACGATGTCGTGGCCGGCGACACCGTGCTGG
>CAIQJD010000873.1 GCA_903872005.1 uncultured bacterium
CAGAGGGAACTGGTTGCGCTTGCAAGAGTCGGAGCAATTGGCGGATGTGTGGGCGCGATGCTGTCGCCGGCCGATGGCGCGAGCGCGACATGGCGCGCCGGCAAGCCAGGGTCAGGGCGAGCCGCCGGCTGAGGAGTGACGCGAGATGGCAGACAAAAGTAAGCGCAAGTCCACCGAAGGTGGTTCGGTGGATCTGGGATTCGGCGGGCTGTTCAAGGGTCTGGGCGACCTGATTGACGTCTTGGGCGAGCTGGCCGAAAAGGGCGAGGAGATTTCGCGCAGCGGCGAGATCCATATCGGCGGATTGGATGGGAAGACGTCGGCGCCGCCGGCCGGCGGCGCCGGCGAGAAGAAGGGTCTGCGGGGAGTCTACGGGTTCAGCGTGCGGACCGGGACGGGCGGCGTCCCGCACGTCGAACGGTTTGGCAATATCCGGGCTACCGACGAAGGGGCGGTCGTGCAGGAAGTGCGCGAGCCGTTGGTGGATGTCTTTGACGAGGGGACGGAAATGGTCATTACCGTCGAGCTGCCAGGCGTGGCGGAAGAGGACATCCGCGTCGAAGTCCAGGAGGATATTGTGACTTTGGAAGCCGGCGGGCAGCGCAAGTATGCCAAGGAGATCCTGTTGCCGGCGGCGGGCGCGGCCGACAGCCTGACGAAGACGTACAAGAACGGTATCCTGGAAGTGCGACTCAGGAAGGCGTGAGATGGCGCGACGCGTGCAGCACCTCAGCCTGCATCGCATTGCCGGCGTGGAGTTGCGGGTAATCTCCGATGTCGAGCAACAGGTGCTGCCGTTGATCCAGGCGGAAGAGGCGGTCGTCCGGGTCTATGCCAATCGGCCTGCCTGGCCGCACCGTTTCGTCACACTCTTTATCTTGTACGATCTGATGCCGTTGGTACGGCAATTGCCTGTCAGCGCCGGCCTGGATGCCGGCGCGCTGGCCGGCATGTTGCGCCGGCCGGCCGTGAATGTGTACGACTTGGCTGACGCCACAAGTTGTCACATCTTCATGAACTGGCAGGCGATGGACGCGATGGGCGCGTTGGGCGACCCCCTGGCTGCGATCGGACTACTGGCGCACGAACACGCGCACCCGTTGTCGGACAACGAGACGACTCAGGCATCGCGCCGGCTGCGTCTGGATGTGACGTTCGAGGGCTGGGCGGCCGGCGCGGATGCCGGCCGGGGCGAGAAGGTGGCCGACGTGCTGGGGGAGATGGCTGACCGGCTTTGTCTCTATGCGGCGCGCGAGGTGCTTGCCAACGATGTGGCGTTGCAGGCGGACGACACGTTCCGCGTGGCGCTCTTCGCGTTGGATCAGCAGAGTCTGTTGCAGACCGAGCGCAGCCTGGCAGGGCGGGAAGTAGTGCGCCGGCAATTGCATGCGGAAGTGGCAGCCGGCGTGATGACGGGGCAACAGGCGCAGGCTCTACTCCTGGTTGGCGACCTGGATGGGTATCTGGATATGGCTATGGAGATCGCCTCGTTCTATCGAGCCGGCGCAACGGAGTACGGGCAGCAATTGGAGCAGGGGCTGCGGGAGAAGGTGTTCAGTGGGCTGGAGCCGGCGGTATGGGATGTTTTCTGCGAGCTGCGACGGCGCTATTCGGATTTATCGCCGGCCATGTCGGAAGATGGTCTGATGTTGTGGAGCCAGGCCATCATGGATGCGTTGACAGAAGCGGTCGCGACGAGGGGATTGAGGGTGCAAGGTCGCGTGCGGCGGGAAGAGTCGGGCCTGCCGGTGTGAGCGCCGAGAGGATGAGCCGGCCAGATCGTCCGGCGTGGGCGAAAACTACGAGGAAGGGAAACGATGCCAGAGACTGCAGTACCGCAAGGACAATACCTGTATTGCGTCATTCGTTGCTCCGAGCCGCGCGAGTTCACCAATCGGGGCATCGGCGAGCGCAGCGACGTGGTGCGTACGGTGAACTTAGGGGAAATTGCGGCGGTGGTCAGCGATTCGCCGGTGGTGGAATACGAGAGCAGCCGGCGCAACATGATGGCCCACACACTGGTATTGGAAGAAGTGATGCGCGAGTATACCATGTTGCCGATGCGTTTCGGCACGGTGGCGACCAGCGTGGACGCGATCAAAGATCGGGTGCTGAACCGACGTTATGGGGAATTCGTTGGTCTGCTCGACGATATGGAAGGCCGGGTGGAGTTGGGCCTGAAAGCGTTCTGGTATGAGGAGATCATTTTCAAGGAGATCGTAGAGGGGAACCCGGCGATCCAGAAGCTGCGCGATGGCCTGGCGCGGCGGCCGGCGGAAGAGACCTATTATGAGCGCATTCGACTGGGCGAGATGATTGAGAACGCGATGTGGAAAAAGCGGGATGAGGATGCCGAGAATATCCTGTCTCGACTGCGCCCCCTGGTTTATAAGACGCGGGCGAACAAGGTGGCGACGGATCGCATGGTGTTGAATGCGGCATTCCTGGTCGAGGCGCGCCGGCAGCCGGAACTCGATGCTACGATCAAGCAGCTCGATGCAGAAATGGGCAAGCGGCTGATCTTCAAGTATGTCGGGCCGGTGCCGCCATACAATTTCGTCAGCATCGTCATTCATTGGGACGAGGAGTGAGCGCACAGGCACAGATGTCCGAGGGCCGGCGCGGATAGGAGGTCGAACGATGGGTATTCTCTTTGATCTGGTATCATTGCCTGTGACGGGGCCGGTGAAAGCGCTGACCTGGATTGCCGGCAAGGTGAACGAGCAAGTTGAAAAGGAACTGTACAGCGCCGACGCGGTGCGCGGCAAGCTGATTGAGCTTGAGTTACGTCTGGATATGGGGGAGATCACCGAGGAAGAGTACATGGCGGCCGAGGATGTGCTGCTGGCCCAACTGAGGATGATTCGCGAACGCGAGGCGGCCAAAGCGCAGGGTTAGGCGCAGCCGGCGGCAAGACGACGGGATAGATGAAAGGAGACGGACATGCTGACAGGACCAGAAGTGGCCCAGAAGGCCAAAGAACAGTTGATGGCGTTGACCGGCTTGAAGGCCGACACGGTTTCGGCGTTGGTGCGGTCGGAAGGCGGCTGGCGCGTGATGTTGGAAATGGTCGAGCTGAAGCGCATCCCGGAGGCCAGCGATGTGTTGGCGACTTACCGTGTCACGACGGATGACATGGGGAATGTGCTGCAATATCAGCGCACGCGGCGTTACCATCGGGATTCCGTGATCGAGGAAGAAGAATAGAGGGCACGCGGATGAGATCCGTAGGAAGGGATAGCAAGATGTCGAAACAGAAACCTATCGCGGTGGCTGAGGAAATCAGCTCCACGTTGTACCGATTGGCAAAAACTCTCGACGATCAAGGGCTGGTACAGCAGGCCTTGACGCCCTATTTGCGGTTGATCGAGCGATTTCCGACGAGCCAGGAAGCGCAGGCTGCCACGGCCCGGGTGATCGCCATTGCCAACGGCCTGACTTCGGCCGGCCGGCAGCGCATGGCGATGACCGTTCTGGATCGGCTGGATGCAGCGCGCGGCCGGCCGGAGATCGAACCGACAGCCGGGTGATTTCGGGCGCGCGGAAAGGAGCACAAGCATGCAAGATCAGCGGATGCAGCACTCTACCCAGAGTAGCACGCTGGCGGACATCCTTGAGCGTATTCTGGACAAGGGCATCGTGATCGCCGGCGATATTTCCATCTCGCTGGTGGATGTAGAGTTGCTGACAATCAAAGTGCGGCTCATTGTCGCTTCGGTAGACAAGGCTATGGAGATGGGCATCAACTGGTGGGAGAGCGACCCCAAGCTCTCAACCCGCGCCAAGCAGTTGGAAGAGGAAAACAAAGCCTTGCTGGAGCGGCTGAATCGCCTGGAGGAGCGGCTGGAGGCGAGAGCATGAGAGGACCTGCT
Organism: uncultured bacterium; assembly: GCA_903872005.1. The sequence goes on from CAIQJD010000873.1 coordinate 3,873, forward strand.
TCGAAGCAAACACCGCGGCCGCGAGTCGGCAGTTCAGCGCATCACGCTGATGGCGAAGGGAAGCTGGTGGACCTGGCGTGCGCCTACTGTGGCGGCAGTGGACGTGATCCTTTTGGCGTCATGTCGCCCCTGTCCACCTGTCAGGTGTGCGGCGGCAAGGGACAGAACCGCCTGCGCGCCCCGGTCACGACTTGCGCATTCTGTCATGGCACGGGGGTGAATCCTGGCTTGCGTCAGACCTGCCTCGCCTGCGACGGCACGGGGTATACGCAGGTCCCGCTGGAAGCGAGCGTGTGTCCATGCTGCGGGGGCAGCGGACGCGCGTCCGACTATCTGTGGCCGGACAGTCCGCTGACGTGCAGTTGTTGTGGTGGCGCCGGCGTCGTGCCGGCAAGCAAGGCTGCTGCCAATCGGGAGCGTGGGAGAGAAGAGCATGAGTGATCTGAATCGCGCTGCGGGCGGGGCCGGGGTGGATCGAGGCTCTGCCCCTTCGTGGCGTGTGGCCGAGGCGCTGGCGCGAGACGTGGGGCGCGGCATGGTACGGGTGGACCCCCAGGACCTGGAGCGTTTGGGCGTCAGCATCGGCGATGTGGTGGAGATCACCGGCAAGCGCGCCACGGTCGCCCGAGTCATGCCGGCCTATGCCGCGCAACGCGGCCAGGGACTCATTGAGATGGACGGCATCCTGCGGAGTAATGCCGGCGTTGGGCTGGACGAGCGGGTTTCGGGACGCCGCATTGAGGTGCAGCCGGCGCGCAACGTGATCCTCGCGCCGGTCGAGACGCTGCGAGCCGGCGCCAACGCGGCGCAAACGCGCTATCTGGCGCGCCTGCTGGATGGCATCCCGGTGCTGGCCGGCGATAAGGTGCGCGTCAATCTCTTTGGGACGCGGGCGCAGACTTTCACCGTGAATGAGACGACGCCAGCGGGGCCGGTCCTGATTGGCGCGCAGACGGTGATTCGGTTGGCCGGCTCGACGGCCGGCCGCGAACACGGCTCCATTACCTATGAGGACATTGGCGGCCTGCGCCGGGAAATCCGGCGCATCCGCGAGATGATTGAGCTGCCTTTGCGCTACCCTGAAGTGTTCGAGCGCCTGGGCATTGATCCGCCCAAAGGCGTCTTGCTGCACGGCCCCCCGGGGTGCGGCAAGACTTTGATTGCGCGGGCTGTGGCGCAAGAGACCAGCGCCCATTTCGTGCATGTCAATGGCCCGGAAGTCATTGATAAGTGGTACGGCTCGTCAGAGGCGCAACTGCGGAACATCTTCGAGGATGCGCGGCGCAACGCGCCGGCGATCATTTTTGTGGATGAGATTGATGCTCTGGCTCCCAAACGAGAAGAGATGAGCGGAGATCGCCAGGTGGAGCGGCGCGTGGTGGCGCAACTTCTGGCGTTGATGGATGGCCTGGAATCGCGCGGCAATGTCATCGTCATTGCGGCCACGAATATCCCGAACACGCTCGATCCGGCGTTGCGCCGGCCGGGGCGTTTCGACCGGGAAATCAGCATCAGCGCGCCGGATCGCGAAGGCCGGCGTGAGGTGCTGGATATCCACACGCGTGGCATGCCGTTGGCCGAGGATGTGGATATGGAGCGCCTTGCAGCCATCACCCACGGCTTCGTGGGCGCCGATATGGCCGCGCTCTGCCGCGAGGCGGCGATGAGCGCGCTGCGCCGGCTGATGCCGGACATTGACTTCACGCAGGCGCATATCCCCTGGGAGAAGTTGATGAGCCTGGAAGTCCACATGGACGATTTTCGCGCCGCGCTGGGCGAGGTGGAACCATCCGCGATCCGCGAGGTTTTCACCGAGACGCCCGACGTGACCTGGGAAGACGTTGGCGGCCTGGACGAGATCAAACAGATGTTGGTCGAGACGGTGGAGTGGCCGCTGCGCTATGGGCAGGCATTCCAACACGCCGGCGTGCGCCCGCCCAAGGGCATCCTGCTGTACGGAGCGCCCGGCACGGGCAAGACGCTGCTGGCGAAAGCCCTGGCCCACGTGAGCGAGGCCAACTTCATCGCGGTGAAAGGGCCGCAACTTCTGAGCATGTGGGTGGGCGAGTCGGAACGCGGCGTGCGCGAAATCTTCCGCAAGGCGCGGCAAGCTGCTCCCTGCATCGTCTTTTTCGACGAGATAGATGCCCTCGCGCCGCAACGCGGCGGCATGGATAGCCAGGCCACGGAGCGCGTGGTCAGCCAGCTCTTGACGGAGATTGATGGGATTGAGGAACTGAAGGGCGTGGTGATCCTGGCGGCCACGAACCGGCTGGACATCGTGGATCAGGCGTTGCTGCGACCGGGCCGTTTCGATATGATGGTAGAATTGCCGGCCCCAGGGGCGCAGGCGCGGCTGGAGATCCTACGCGTGCATACGCGCCGGATGCCGCTGGGCAGCGACGTGGACCTGCCGGGGTTGGCGGCGGCAACGACCGACTGGGTGGGCGCTGATCTGGAAGGGTTGTGCCGGCGCGCCGCGCAGTCTGCCATCCGCGAATGGCTGGCGCAGTGCGGCGGGCAGCCGGCCGGCGATGCGACTTTCATCGTCGGCAAGCAGCACTTTGACCAGGCGTTGGCGGAACAGAGGAGACGCGGATGAACGCGACCCGATATGTCTATGCCATCATCCCGACCGGCGACAGGCTGGTTTTCGATGTGGCCGGCATGGAAGATGATGTCTATACGATCTCGATGGGGAGTCTGGCGGCTGTGGTCAGTGGCAGCACGCGCCAGGACTATCGCGGGCTGAAACGCGACGAGGCCGTGCGCTACCTGATGATTCATCAGAGCGTGGTCGAAGCGATCATGGCCGAGCACCTGACGCTGCCGGTGAAGTTTGGCACAACGCTGCCGGATGAAGCCTGGGTGCGCCGGCTGCTGGCCCAGGGCGAGGGCGCGTTTCGGCGGGCCTTCGCGCAACTGGCCGGTCATGCCCAGATAGAGGTCGTGGTCCTCTGGGATTTGGGGCGCGTCTTTCAGGAGATCGGTCAGGAAGAGGACATTGCGCGTCTGAAGGGGGGCATCGCCGGCCAGCCGGCCGACGTCTCGGCCAGCCAGCGCGTGGAGCTGGGTCAGATGGTGCAGGCTTCGCTGACGAAACGCCGGGCGGCGTTGCAAGAGACGCTCCTACCGGCGCTACGGGAAGTGGGCCATGAGATGGCGCTTCATCCGCTCATGGATGATAGCATGGTGCTCAATGCGGCCCTGCTGCTG
>CAIQJD010000874.1 GCA_903872005.1 uncultured bacterium
ATCCATCGTCGCCATCGCCAGGCCGGCGCCATTGACCAGACAGCCCACCGCGCCATCCAGCTTCACGTAGCTCAAGTCATGCTTGCGCGCCTCGCGCTCGGCCGGCGACTCGTCCTCTACGTCGCGCCCCCGCTCCAGATCCGCGTGGCGAAAAAGGGCATTATCATCCACCACCATCTTGGCGTCGGCCGCCAGCAACGTCCCGGCCCTGGTCAAGATGAGCGGGTTGATTTCCGCCAGCAGGGCATCGGAGTGGATCAGCGACCGATACAGCCCGTCGCAGACGGTCATGAAAGCGCCCAAGAGATTCCGTCCCACCTCGATCCCGCAGGCCACCTCACGCGCCTGGAAGGGTTGCAGGCCGATGAGGGGGTTGCTGACCACGGAGACGATCTTGTGCGGCGCGCGCGCCGCCACCTCTTCAATATCCACGCCGCCTTCCGCGCAGCCCATGAGCACCAGCCGCCGGCGCGTGCGATCCAGCGCCAGCGCGAGGTACAGTTCTTGCGCCTTATCGGCGGCCCGCTCGACCAACACGCGCCGCACCCGCAAGCCACGGATCGTCATGCCCAGGATGGCGGCCGCGGCCTCGCCGGCTTCGGCCGGCGTTTGGGCCAGGCGAATGCCGCCCGCCTTGCCGCGCCCGCCGGTCAAGACCTGCGCCTTGACTGCCACCGCCCCGCCGATTTGTTCGGCGATGCGCGCGGCATCAGCCGGCGTGGTCGTCACGTCCCCTTGCGGCGTCGGGATGCCGTAGTGGGCAAAGATGCGTTTGCTCTGGTATTCGTGTAGATTCATCTCCCATGCCTTCCAGACTGTGAGTCACGCTCTCTCTATTCCGCGAGGTCCTTCTTGCTGAAAACGAGAATCTGCTGCCGGCCGCTGTCCACCACATAGAGGCGGCCGGCGGCGCTGTCCACGGTCACGCTCACCGGACGGAATTGGCCGACGATGCCCAACTGCTCGCCATTCCACTTGTCTATGGGCGAGCCGTCCGGCGCATACTGCAGCAACCAACTGCGATTGACATCCGTCAGGTAAAAGGTGTCGTCGGCCGCGTCGTAGGCAATGCCGGGCGCTCCGCTGTTGGGCGCCCATTCCAATAACCATTCGCCGAACCATTCGCCCTGCGCGTCGAGCTGCTGCACACGCTTGTTCGTCATCGTGTCCAACACATAGACGTTGCCGGCCCCATCCAACACCACATCCACCGGCTGCTGGAACTGGCCGGGGCCATTGCCCGGCGCCCCGATACGCTTCGCCGGCGCGCCGCCCGCCGGCGCGATGAGCAGTTGGTTCGAGCCGGTCGCAGCCACATAGAGCGTCCCATCCCTGCCCACAGCGAGGCCACGCGGCGCGTACATGCTCCAATCTTTGCCCATCGAGCGCAAATGTTTGCCGGCGGCATCGAACACCTCTACCGTGCCGCGGCCGGAATCCAGGACATAGACCTCTCCCGATGCGGCGACTTCGATGTCGGTCGGCTCCACCAGATCCGGCTCCCCCCAACTCGCCACGCCACGCCCCTGCGCATCGAATATAGCGATGCGCCGATTGCCCCGGTCGGCAACCGCCAGCCGGCCATCGGGCAGCAGGGCCGTCTTGAGCGGGCTGCTCAACTGTCCCAGCCCGTTGCCCGGCTCGCCCCAGGCGCCGATGAACTGCAACGGGGCAGTTTCCGACGCGCTGCCGACCCCAGTCCCCAGCCCTTGCGCCAACATCGCTTCTGTCGCTGGTTCGGGCTGCGCCGGCGTGAGCCAATCGGCCGGCAGAACCTGGCGTTCTCCGCCCGGCGGCGTCATGTAGATATCCAGGCTGCGCCACCCGCCGGCGTAGGTGTAGCGTATACGCAGCGCGTGCTCGCCGGCCGTCAGGGCGACGCTTTGAGAGACGGGCTTGTCGGCGTTGCCGCTGGTATTCTCCAGGACCAACTGCTCATCTATCCAGATCTGCGACACATTCTGGGCGCGCGTCGCGAACTCATAGCTGCCGGCCGCGTCAATCCGCAGGCTGCCGCGCCACTCCACGCTGAACGGCCGGCGCAACAGGTCGGTCGTCGGCGTGAACAAGAAGCTCATCAGCGAGTCCATCTGATACAACGCCGGCGAGCCGCTCCACTCTGTGTTCCCATAGTACGCGCCCAGCAGTCCCGGCGCGGCGGGCCAGACGCCGAGCGCCTCGGCCGGGACAGGCGTCATCTTCAGCCGGGACTGCCCCCAGAGCAAAGTCAGGGGTGCGCCGCCGGCCGGAAAAGCCGCCCGCACCCGCACGGTATGCAGCCCGTAGGGCAGGTTGACCAGCGCCGGCTCGCCGGGCTTTGCGCCGGACAGCTTTTCCCCGTCCACCCATAACTCAGCCGGCGACTCCGTCGAAAGCCCCACCAAGCGCGCGCCGCCCGTCCCCATCAGGACGCCCTGCCACTCGGCCGAGAAAGGCCCCGGCGCCGGCGCATCTTGCGGCCATTTGAAGTCCAGCCGGCGATCTGTGCGCGTCAGCAGCGGCTCCCCTTGCCATTCCGGGCCGGCATAATAGCGCCCCGTCACCCCCTGATGAGCCGCCAGCTCCGACGCTTCCACCTGGTAAAGCCAATACATGACGCGTCCCCAGGGGTCTTTCAGGGAAGTCAGTCGCCCGTCAGGATAGGTCCTCTGAGCCAATTGTACCAGAGCTTCCTGATTGGCCTGAATCACGTAGACCAGCCCTTTGTCGGCCGGCTTGAACGCCGGGAGCACCAGGGCCGGCGCAGAGAAATCCTCGCCATCGAATTTGCCGGCCACAAAGCGCAAGATACTGGTGCCTTGATTGAGGCTTTCCGTCGCCTGAAAATAGTAGCGGTAGCCATCGGCGTGGTCGCGGATGTAGCGGCTCAGGATCGTCACGTCGCTGGCGCGACTGCCCCAGGTTTCCCGACTGGGCATCTGCCGGCCAAAGAACAACTCGATATTGCTATACGCCGTCGCTGCCAGCCACACGCCAGCCACACAGACCAGCGCCGGCCGCCACCAACGCCGCCGGCCTGCCGAAAGGGCCGTCCAGGCGCGCGCGCCGGCCAGGGCAGCCAGTATCGCTAACACCGGCGTGACGCCCACGGTGCGCTGCGATTCGGGCGCGCCCACGGTCAGCACGCTGCCAAAGACCATCGTCAAGATCAACGCAGACGCCAGCAGGAAGTAGCGCCGATCGCGCCAACGCCATACACAGTATGCGACCCCCAGCACGAACAGCATGCCGGTCAGCGGATCCAGCATGGGCTTCCTGATCCAGTTGAAGACATTATTGGCATCGCCGACATAGTTGAACATCAGGGCCGTCGCCACTCCCTGCACCTTGAGCATGTTCCACTTAGTCGGCTCGATATCAGGATTCCCCGACTGGAAATGCCGGGCATTGTTGAAGATCAGCACGAAGTTCGGCCGGCCGATGAAGTCCTGCGGGTCGCCGGCGTAGTGCGCGGCCAGCGGCCCAAAGGTCAGCAGCAGGCCGAGCAGAGCGCCGGCGCAGCCCAGCCAGTTTTGGCGCAAGAACGCGGCCGGCCGCTTCATGAACTCGACTGCCAACACGACGACGACGATGATTGGCACGATACGCAGGCCGATATAGAAGTTGAGCGCCAGCCCCGTCGCCACGCCGCACAGGACGAAATCCAGCAGCCGGCGCGTACGTAAGGCGCGCAGCAGAAACAGGAAGGCCAATATCTCGAATGGCAACCCCTGCACTTTCAGGCTATCGAAGCGGGAGCGGCTCAGGTGCCAGCGCGAAACGGTGAGCAGGAAAGCCGCAACCAATCCCAGACGCGCACCGCCAATCTCACGCGCCAACAGGTACGTAGCGAAGATGGAGACGACGCCGGCTGCCGCAGCCACCAGCCGCAGCGCAAACGTGTTCGGCCCAAAGACCAGGAAGAAGAGGGCCGTGACCCACTGGCGCAGCACGCCATTCGTGCCGCCCCAATCCAGCACGAAGGGCGATGGTATCTTCCCATCCAGGACCGCCAGCGTCTCCATGCCATCGTTCCCCTCGTCGCCCCAAAGGCCCACGGGGACATTCTCCAGGTTGTAGACGCGCAGGACGCCGGCCAGGATCAGAATGACCAGCAGGATGAGCAGCTCGTAGCGCTGCCGGCGCAACGAAGCGCCCAGCTCGGCCCAGCGCACAGCGTAGATGCCGAGTCCGATGGCGCATAGCCCCCAGCAAACGAAGTACCCGATCCAGGTCTGGCGCGACCCCAGGATTCCCGAAATCTGCAAGGCCATGAGGGCCAATTGCGTCGCCAGAGCTACGATGCAGAGGATCAGGCCGGCGCGCCGCCAGCCGGTCTGCGCCGGCAGAACGACCCTCTGGGACTGCGGCGGCAGCTTGTCGCCCCCCAACATCCCATACAGCGCCAGGGGCAGGCTGCACGCGTAGAGGAGCAGCCCCGCCGTAAGATTGCGCTGGCCCAGGCAATATTGGCCCTCCATGGCCACGAACAGCCCCAGCAAGAGGATCAGCGGCTTCGCCTTCTTCAACTGGTCTCCCATAGCAGCCGTCAAGAGTCCACCCCTTTGTATGCTACGTATCACTGCGCCCCGGCACAGCGCCAACCGGCTCGTTCTCGCTGCCGATGGGCATGGCCGGCATATCGGCCGTCTTGAGGATCGCCGGCGTCAGGCGCTCGGCCGGCAAGATTTCGCGCTGCCCGCCTGGCGGCGTCCAATAGATACGCAAGATGCGCTCCCCGCCGTCACACACGAACTGTGCACGGATGGGGTGGCGACCGGCGTCCAGCGTCACGACAGCGGCCTCGAATCCATTGGCCTCGCTGGCCGTGTTGTCAATGACCAACCGGTTATCAATGTAGAGGTAGCTGCGGCTGTAGCTCTGCATGTTGAAAGCATAATCCCCGTCCACGTCCACCAGCAGATCGCCGCGCCACTCGGCGCTGAACGGCGCGCCCAGCGGGTCAATGTCACGCGGCCAGCGGAAGTTCATCACCGGGTCCACTTGATAGTAGGCCGGCGGGCCGCTCAACAGCAGATTGGGATAATACGCGCCCAGCAAGCCATACACGGCCGGCCAGGTACCCAGGGCGTCGGCATCCACCGGCGTCAACCGTTGCGGCATAAAACCCCACACCAGGCGCACTGTCGCCGGCCCAGCGGGGAAGGCGACGCGCAGCTTGATGCTGTGCAGGCCACGCGCCAGCGTGACCGGCATCGCGCCGCCATGCTCGCCGGCCACGATCTCCTGGCCGTCCAGTTCTAGAGCTGCATAGCCATCGGCCATCACGCCCAGATAGCGCTGATCGCCGATCCCCCACAGCGTACCCTGCCATTCAACGGAAAACGGTCCGTCCATCGGCGCGAGATTCACGCCATCCCCTTCTGTCCAGGAACGCGCGAAATCTATGACCTTGTCCGTGCGCTCCAAGATTGGATCGCCGGCCCATTCGACGCCGGCGTAGTAACGCCCGACCAGCCCCCGATGCGCGGCGATCTCCGCGGCGTCGACGCGATAGGATGCCGCCACCGCGTCGCCCCAGGGGTCGCGATAGGTCGTCAGGATGCCATTGGGATACCAGCGCGCCAATTCCGAGGCCAGGGCGCGGTCTTCTTCGATGAACTGATAGATGACGCCCTTATCCGCGCCGTCGCGGACGGGAACCGCTTCGGCCAGCGAGCCGAAGTCCCTGGCGTCCAGCTTCCCGGCCACGAAATTCACGACATTGTGATAGCGATGCGCCAAATGATACCAGTAGAAGTAGACGCGGTAATCCCGCGCATAAGCACGCAGGTCACGCGAGACGATGGTGGTGATGCCGCCGCGCATGTACCAGACGCTCCGGCTCGGCATGAACTGGTTGAAGTAGATGTCCAGGTTTTGGTAGACCATCAAGCCCAACCAGATCGCCGCGCCGGCCAAAACGAGGACGCGGCCGGCGCGCCGCAGCGCCGGCCAGAGGGTCGTCGTGATGCGCTCCGCGCCGATGCCGGCCAACAACATCGCCGCCGGGATAGCGCCGGCAGTACGCACCGAATGGGGCGCGCCCACGGTGAGGACGCTCCCCAGGATCATCGTCACGAAGAACCAGATCAACACGAAGGCGTTGCGCCGGTCGCGCCAGCGCCAAACGGCAGAGGCCATTCCCAGCACGAAGAGGACGCCCATGAGCGCATCGAGCATCGGCAGTTGACGCCAGTTGAACACATCATTCGGGTCGCCCCGATAGTTGAACATCAGCGCCGTATCAATCCCCTGCTCGCGCACCATATTCAGGGGCGTGGGAGCCACATCGGGATACTGCGAGTGAAAGTGCCCCGCTTGATTGAAGATGAGCACCGCTTCGGCACGGCCGGTGAACGAATCCATATCGTGCAGGTAGTATTGCCCCAACGGGGCGAAGGCGAAGAGCGCCGCCACGACTGCCGCCACGCAGCCCGCCGCGTAGCGTTTCACGAACTGCCAGGGATTGGGCAGCGCCAGGTAAGCGAGGAAGAGAACGATGATGATCGGGACGACGCGCAGGCCGTGATAGAAGTTCAGCCCCAGGCCGCCAAACAGCCCACACCAGGCGAAATCGGTCAGCCGGCGCGTGTGCAGGGCGCGAAACAGGAACAGGAAGGCCAGCAACTGGAACGGCATGCCCTGCACGACCACGCTATCAAAGCGGCTGCGATGGATATGCCAGCGCGAAATAGCCATGAAGGACGCGGCCAGCAAGGCGACGCGCGGCCCCCAAAGCTGCCGGCCGAGCAGATAGGTCAGCAGGATCATCAACACACCGGCGACCGCGGCCACC
>CAIQJD010000875.1 GCA_903872005.1 uncultured bacterium
GGCCGGCATCCTGCTCTTCGGGGCCGGCCTCTACTTCCTCATCACCCGCCTCTTCATCCGCATGAGCGGCATCAACAAGCTGGCGGCGGCCTATCCGGCGCCAGCCGCGCCGGCCGGCGCGATCTTGCGCCAGCGCACCATTCAGATCGGCGCGGTGCGCTGGCGCAACTGCGTGGACATTGCCGTGACGCCGGCGGGGCTGTATCTCCACGTGCGCCAGTTCGCCACGCGCTTCGCGCCCGTGTTGATCCCCTGGAGCGAGCTGAAAGAGCAGGGCGAGACGTGGTACTACTGGCAGCGAGCCAGGCGGTTGCGCGTCGGCGCGCCGGCCCTCACGGAGCTGGCGGTGCATCTGCCGCTATACGCCATGATGACGCCGTATGTGACGCCGTAGGCAAGCGCCATCTGCGGACAGGCCCGCATAGACGCGGGTGTGTTTCACATTTTGGGAGACGAGCATCAGGGCTGTCGTAGCCTGGCCCCTTGTGGGCGTTTTGGCCCGGGTCAGACGCGCACAAGGCGCTAGGCTACACGCGCCTAATACTTGAAACACACCCCATTAGACGCGTGTCGCTTGACTTGTACGCGCGGCTGGCATATACTTCCTGCGACAAGCCGCGAGGAACTGGGGGCAAAGTTGGAGCCGGCATTCTGGTAGTTGATCGCCAGGTTGCCGACATGACTGGCAGCTCTATCACTGATGGCGCGCGGACCGTGGACCTGGCGGACGGGTACCCGCGCCGGCTGTATGGGATGCCGCGAGGGGGCTACCGTTCGTTTCAGGCATGGCTGGTGAAGCGTCTCTGATCGGCCGGCCTGAGCAACGCCGTAGAGAAGACTTGCGCCCCACTTTCGCCGCCTCTCTCAGCCACATCGAGGCTGACCAGCGCGGCGGCAAGGCGCCAAACCAACCTCGATTCTGAATTGTCCCCTCAACTTGGCATAAAGTTACGTTTTGTGGTATAGTCTACGCGTCTCGATACGAGGAGGAACGAGACTCATGCTCACCGATTGGATGCGACGCTCCTTTAAGTTCGTCCTGGATCCGCTCTCCAAGACCCTGGCCTGGTACGGCATCGCCCCCAACGCGCTCACCGTGTTGGGCTTCATGCTCCATTTTGGAGTAGCCTACCTCCTGTACACGGGGAACTTCTTCTGGGGCGCCATCGCCATGGCCGGCGCATCGGCCTTCGATGGCGTGGACGGCGCGCTGGCGCGCGCTTCCGGCCGCGCCAGCAAGTTCGGCGCGTTCCTGGACTCGACCCTCGACCGCTATTCCGAGTCGGTGGTCTACCTGGGGCTGCTGGCCTACTACGGGCGCGAGGGCCTGCTCCTGCCGCAAATCCTGGTCTACGCGACCATCATCGGCTCGCTCCTGGTCAGCTACACCCGCGCGCGCGCCGAAGGGTTGGGCATCCCGTGCAAAGAGGGCCTCTTCACACGCGTCGAACGCGTAGTGGTGCTGTGCCTCTTCCTGCTCATCAACCAGATGCAGATTGGCCTATGGATTCTGGCGATCCTGGCGCACGCGACCGCGGTGCAACGGGTCTACTCCGTCTGGCGCAAGACCAACGGCGATTTGGCGCCGGCCGAGACGCAGACCCCACCGCCGGCCCGGCCGCCAGAGGGATAGCGAGGAGAACGGCATGCTTCTGGCCGGCGATATTGGCGGCACCAAGACGACCCTGGCGCTTTTTGACCGGGCGTCGGGGCCGCGCGTGCCGCTGGCCCAGGCCACCTTTCGCAGCGGCGATTTTGCCGGCCTGATGGAACTGGCGCGGCATTTTCTGCACGACCGGCGCCAGCCCATCGCGCACGCCTGTTTTGACCTGGCCGGCCCGGTGCTGGCCGGGCGCGGCACGCTGACCAACCTGGATTGGCCGCCGCTGGTCGAGGCCGAGCTGGCCGAGGCGCTGGGCGTGACCGACGTGCGCCTGCTGAACGACCTGGAAGCCATCGCCTGGGGCGTAACCGTCCTGGAGCCGGCCGACGTGGAGACCTTGCGCGCAGCGCCGGCCGCGGCCGGCGGGGCCATCGCCGTCATCGCGCCAGGCACCGGCCTGGGCGAGGCTTACCTGACCTGGGACGGGAATGGCTATCGCGCCCACGCCTGCGAAGGGGGGCATACCGACTTCGCCCCAACGACGCCGGAACAGTTGGAGCTGACCCGTTTCCTGATGGGGCGCTTCGAGCATGTCAGCTATGAGCGGGTATGCAGCGGCATCGGCATCCCGAATATCTACGCCTTCTTGAAGGAGACCGGCCGGGCCGATGAGCCGGCCTGGCTTGCCGAGCGCCTGGCCGCCGCCGCCGACCCGACGCCAACCATCGTCAACGCCGGCCTGGAAGGCGCGCCGCCGTTGTGCCAGATGACGCTGGACTTATTCGCCGAAACCCTGGGCGCGGAGGCCGGCAATCTGGCCCTGAAGGTACTGGCAACCGGCGGCGTCTATCTGGGCGGGGGCATCCCGCCGCGCGTTTTGCCGGCCCTGCGCGGGGAGCGCTTCCGGCGCGCCTTCCTCAGCAAAGGGCGCATGAGCCGGCTCTTGGCCGGCATGCCCGTGCATGTCATCGTACACCCGCAGCCGGCGCTGATCGGCGCGGCGGCCTACGGCCTCCATCTGCCGGCCCCCGCCGGAGCGCCCCTTATCGTTGCGTAGGGGCCATTCGAGGCGCACTGGATTGCGCCTTACTGACTGTAGGGGCGAAAAGCCCTATCATCATCATATTGTGAGCCACATTCACATCGGATGTGGATGAGTTACCACTAGGAGGTGTAACACGATTATGACACGGACTGCTTCGGGGCCGCCGGCCGGCAAAGGACGGGCGCGCGGGCCGGGTCGGGCCAAACCGACCGAACACTGGTACAAGATGGACCTGCATATTCACACGCCGGCTTCGGCCGATTATGAACAGGCCGATGTGACGTACATGGACATCTTGCGCCAGGCTGAGCTGAAGGGCATGGACATCATTGCCCTCACCGATCACAACACCGTAGCCGGCTGCGTGGCTTTGCGCCGCGAGATTGAAGAGCTGACCCTGTTGGAGCGGCTGGGGCGCATTCACGACAATGAGCAAAAGCGCCTGGAAGAATACCGCCGGCTGGGAGACCGCGTGCTCGTATTGCCAGGGTTCGAGTTCACGGCCATGTTCGGATTCCATATTCTGGCCGTCTTCTCGCCCCGCGTCTCGCTGCGCGAATTAGAGCACGTATTGCTCAAATTGACGGTGCCGTCCGATCGTCTCGATCAGGGCAGCACCGAAATTGGCGCATCCATTGACGTCCTGACCGCCTATCGCATCATTGACGAAGCCGGCGGCCTGGTAATTGCCGCGCACGCCAATTCCACAAACGGCGTGGCGATGCAAAATCTCCCCTTTGGCGGCCAGACGCGCATCGCCTGGACGCAAGACCCACACCTGCACGCGCTGGAAGTCACCGACCTGGATAGCCGGCGGCGCTTCCGCACCGCGGCCTTCTTCAACGGCTCCAAGCCAGAATACCCTCGGCGCATGCACTGCATTCAAGGCTCCGACTGCCACCGCCTGATACACGATCCGAATGACCGGGGCCGGCCAGTCCTGGCCGAGCGCGCCACCGAGGTATCGCTGCCGGAGCTGAGCTTCGAAGCCCTGAAAGCCCTCTTCCTGGGCAACGACTTCGCCCGCACGCGGCCCTATCGGCCGGCCAAAGAGCCGTTCGACCACGTGCAGGCGGCGCGCGAGCAGGGCGCCAGCATCGTCCAATCGTTTCACGAGAGCATGACGACGCGCGGCGGCCGGCTGAACGCCGTCCTGGCCGATGTCGTGGCCTTCGCCAATGGCAAGGGCGGGACCATCTATGTGGGAGCCAGCGCCACGTCGCGCCAGGAGCCGGCCGGTGTAGAAGACGCCGACGCCGCCATCGCCGAGATCAAGGCGGAGATCGCCGCCTCCGTCACGCCGCCCCTGGACGTGGAGGTAGATGCGCTGGAATCGCGCATGCGCCGCATCGTGCGCGTCTCGGTGCCCGAAGGGCCGGACAAGCCCTATGTGCTGGAGCAGAGCAAGATCTACGTGCGCCAGGAGAGCGAGACGAACCTGGCGGTGCGCGATGAGATCGTGCAGTTGGTGCGCGCCAGCCTGATGCGCCAGACCCCCGAGCCGGCCGCGCCGGTCTCTGCCACATCGCCCACGCCGGCCGAGCCGGCGCCCAGCCCGGTCAGCATGGCCCTCGTCCCCACCGGCCTGCTCCCGCCGCCCAAGACCGGCGTCGAGCTGGTCGAGGTGGTAGAGCGCAGAGGCACGCGCCACTATACGATGCGCGATCTGCGGAACGGTTCATTGGTGCAGAATGTCACCCGCTCATCGGCGCGCAAACTGTGGAGCTACGCCATCACCGAGCATGAGAATGCGCCGGTGGACGCGGCCCAGGTCATCTGGAAGGGCAACCTGGGTATCTGGAAGCAGGGTAAACGCCAGGGCCGGCAGCGCTATGACCTCGTGCAACGTGACATTGAGGGCAAGCTGCACGTCTACTATGGCGTGAGCGACGAGGGAATTGACAGCGACTGGCGCGAGCTGGTAGGCGAAGGCGAACCGGCCGAGGCGGAGAGCCATGACGTCGCCTGATCTGGCAACCGGCTGGCCGCGCGCCGGCGTGCTGACCGTCAGCGACCGCAGCTCGCGCGGCGAGCGCCCAGATGGCAGCGGCCCGCTGTTGGTGGACATGCTGCGCGAAGAGCTCGGCTTCGTCGTCGCCGAATACGCCATCGTGCCAGACGAGGGCGAGCAGATTGGCGCGACGCTGCGCGACTGGAGCGATGTGCGCCGGCTCGACCTGATCCTGACCACCGGCGGCACCGGCTTCGCGCCGCGCGATGTGACGCCGGAGGCGACCATGGCCGTGGTGGAGCGCCCGACGCCCGGGCTGAGCGAGGCGATGCGCGCCGCCAGCCTGACGGTCACGCCCCACGCCATGTTGAGCCGCGCCGCGGCCGGCATCCGCGGTCGCACGCTGATCGTCAACCTCCCGGGCAGCCCCAAGGCAGCGCGCGAGAACCTGCTGACCATCGCGCCGGCGCTGCGCCACGGTCTGGAACTCCTGGCCGAGATGGAAGGCGCAGACCGCCGGCACTGATTGCTGCATGGCATCCCACAGGTTGTCCGACCTGTGGGATGCCATGTCTCTGCATTCCTGGCGCCTCTACGGTGAGGAAACGGGATCATGATGAAACCGCCCCGTGTTAGTACTTTCGTACCCTTGACTTCTCCCGTCCCATATATTACAATGAGTGTAGTAAAGAACGAGATTTCCATAGCAGAAAGGTGGTGAGCAAGATGCTGTACATGCCTCGTGAAGAAGGTCAGGGCCTCGTGGAGTATGCGTTGATTCTTGTTTTGGTGGCTATCGTCGTTATCGCAGTTCTGCTGATCCTCGGCCCCGCCATCGGCAACGTCTTCAGCAACATCGTCTCCAACGTGTAGTTCTGACGACGCTATTGCAGTCTGCATCGTAGAAAGAGCAGCCCCCCGCCGCAAGGCAGGGGGCTGATTCTTTGCGCGCCCGGCCTCAGAAATCGCCGGCTTCCCGCTCAGCGGAGGCGGCCGGCCAGGGCGCGCCACAGGACGAAGATCGCCAGGGTCACGACCATCAACAGCGCCGTGGCCGGCCAGACAGCCGTCAGGCCATAGCCCATGAAACGCTCGTAGATGATGACCGGCATGACCTTGGGTTGATAGGCCAGGATGACGACGGCCCCGAATTCACTGATGCCGCGCGCCCACATCATCAACGCGCCACTCATGATGCCGCGCCGCGCCAGCGGCAGCGTGATCAGCCAGACCGCTTGCGCCGGCGTCGCCCCATCCACGGTCGCAGCTTGCTCCAGGTCGCGGCTCACCAGCGCGATACTCTCGCGCGCCGCGTTGATCAGGAAGGGGAGGCCGACGAAGAGCATGGCGACGATGACGCCGGCCGGCCGATCCACGAACCAGAGGCCCCACGCGCCCAACGGGCGTCCAAGCAGGCCGCGGCTGCCGAAGACCAGCAGCAGAGCCACGCCGGCGGCAGTGTGCGGGATCATCACCGGCAGGTCTATCAGCCCCTCGACCAGGCGTTTGCCCCCGAAATCGTAGCGCGCCAGCAAGTAGGCCAGCGGCAGGCCACAGAGCAGCGCCAATAGCGTCGCCGCCGCGCCGCAGCCGAAGGTGATGCCGAACGAGCGCAAGACCGAGGCGTCGCGCAGAGTATCCCAGAGCGCAGCCGGCGTCACGCCGGTCAGTGTGGTCAACAGCGGCAAAACGACAAACAGGAGCAACGCGGCGCTGGGAATGCTCAGGCCCAGCACGAAGGCGCGGCGACGTCGCATGGTCAGGGCGCGGCGACGCTGAGTTTTTTCAGCGCCGCCGGCAGGCGAGCGTAGCTATCAGCTACGGCCGGCTCCAGGAGCGGATGATTGTTCTCGGCCATCACGCGCCGGCCCTCCGGGCCAAGCAGAAACGCGACGAATTGCGTCGCCAGGTCCGGGTGCGGGGCATTGCTGGGGATCGTGATGCCATAGCCGATGACATCGCCGCGAAATTCGGGTTTGACCGAAGCGAAACGCTGGAAATCGAGCCGGATGGCGACCTGGCGATAGCGCTCGCTCTGCGCCGGCGCGCCCAGATTCAGCGCTTCGGGCAGGCTCAGATAAGCCAGCTTGTGCTGCTGCACGACGCTCTCGTACTCGAAGATATAGTCAATATCGCCAGATTCGAGCAAGGGGATGAGCTGCACGCTGGCCCCGCGCATCACCAGCGTCGAGTTGGGGCGTGTTTCCAGCACTTCGGGCACGCGGATGACCTGAACGCCATTTTCTTCGGCGATGTTGATGGACGCCGTGAAGCGTCCCATGAGCATATCGGCGAAGTAAGTCTTCTTGCCGTAGAGCGTCTCGGCCAACTGGTAAATCATCAATTGGCGGTAGCCGGCCGCGTCGAAGCGCGGGTCTGCCAGACCGACCTTCACATCCGGCCGGCGCAGGATTTCGTACCAGTTGTCGGCGTTCAGCTCCGCGGCGTAACGACTCTTGGGGCCATACGCCAACACCATACGATTCGACGCGAAACGGATGTACCAGTCGGCGTAGGGCTTGCCCGTCTCCGGATCCTGTTTGGCGTACATGAGAGCCGGCAACAGCAGATGATCGGCTGTCGCCACGACATCAATCTTCTCGCCGATATCCGTGACATGGCGGATGACCTGGATGCTGCCGTGCGCTTCGATCTGCACGTCGGCATTCGGGTACTTGGCCTCGAAAGCCTTCTCCAAAGCGTCGAAGGGGATCATCAGGCTGCCGGCGCAGAAGACAACCACCGGCGTCTTCTGGCGCGGCGCGCCGCAGCCGGCCAACGCGCCGGCCGCCAACGCCAGGATCAGCACCATCAGCACGCATCGTTTCATGCTTCTTCCCTTATCGCTCTTGGCGACGCGCCGGGATCGGCGCGCCGCCAAGAGACCTGTCGCTATTGCACGTCTATCGTGAGCACATCTCTGGCCCAGGCCGAGCTTTCCATGCCCGGCATGGCCGTGTTATAGCAGCCGGTATCAAAGGCAATCGCGACCAGGCAGTCGGCGCAGGCGCGCGCGGCCGCCAGGGGCACTTCGGACTTGTAGCCATCTTTGGCCGTGAAGACCAGCTTGGACGCGCCGCTCTTGGGCTGGACGAGATCCAACAGCACGCTCAACCGCACGCCCTCGTAGTCAGTCTTGCCCTTCTTCGGGTGTTCCAGATTCAGCTTGACCAGGCCAAGCCCCTTCACTTCGTCCATCGTGAAGGTCGTCGGCTTGGCAACGGCGCCGCTGATGGTCAGCTTGTCGCCGGCCACCGCCGAAACAGCGGTCGCGGCTTTGGTGGCAACCGCGGTGGGGGCCGCGGTCGGCGCAGCCGTGGGGGCAACGGTCGCCGCGGCCGGCGAAGCGGCCGGATGCGCCGCGCTCATGGTCAACTTCACCACGCCGCCAACGAACTGCTTTTTGTCCAAATCGGAGCCGACCAGGCGCAGCGGAAAGTCCTTATCTTGCAAGGGATTGTTGTTCACGAAAATCGCCAGGAAGATGTTCTGGTTGCGGGTGACTTTCGAGCTGGGCAAGGTGGCGGTATAGCCATCGGCAGCGATCACATTCACGTCGTAGCCGGCGTCGGCCACCTTCTGGTTGAAGCCGGCCTCGTGCTTCATTTCGTCGTCCATGCGGCCGGCCAGCAGCCAGAGCGGCACGCCCGACCAGACCTGCGCCTTCTCATCCGTCCACGAGACGCCATGACACTTGGGCGCGGCGCACGATTCGAACGAGGCGCGATCCACTTCGTCCTTGATGTTGCCTTCCAGCTTCAATGACCACTCCGCGGCCAGGGGCTTGAGCACGACCTTCCGCACCCATTTGACCGCCCAGTGGCCGTCGGTGACCTGATTCTGTTTGTTGCTGACAATCGCCAGGCGCAAGGCGCCATCCGACTCCTCAGGAATCGGCGCGCCCTCGCGTTCATAGACGACCGAGACGACGAGATTGCCGGCGTCCTTGATTTCATCGCCGGTGGCCGGATCAAAGGCGGTGAAGTTGCCCTTCGTGATCTGGTCATAGGAGAATGTCATCGCGTAGCCATCTTTGGCGACGACATTGATGCCCATGGCCGGGTCCAGCGGGCCGAGCAGCTTGCACAATTCAACCAGGGAAACACCCTTGAACTTGGAAGGCGGGGTGATCTTGCCCGTGGAGCTCTTAATGCCGGCCCAGCCTTCGGTGACCGTCAGCTTTTGCAGCTCGGTGAGGGACAACGTCTTGGTAATGGTCCCGTTGGTGACTTCCAGGGTGGATGCCGGATCGGACGCCTGGGTCGGGGCAACCGTCGGAGCTTTGGTGGCCGGCGCGGCCGTGGGGGCAGCCGTCGGGATGGCCGGCGCCGACGTGGGCGCGGCCGGCGTCGCCTGACCGCACGCGACCAGGCCCGTCAGGATCAGGAACAACAGCGCAACAGCACACAGGCGGGTCTTCATGGAACCACTCTCCTCTTTCCTCGCGCGGTGGTAGAGAAATGGGAAGCGTCGGCAACGAAAAAAGCCGGCGCCGCGTTCACAAAAGGCGGGCGCCGGCCGATATTCAGCCTGCGTATCGTCACCTCCTTTCCA
>CAIQJD010000876.1 GCA_903872005.1 uncultured bacterium
ACCTCCTCCGCCCGACGACAATTGCGCCGGCGAAATCATATAGTTAGCCCCATCAAGGCGGGCAAACGTATTGATAGAAATCGACAAGGGCGCGCTTGTCGGCGCTTGGGAACCTCACCTGCAACCTGCCGCTTAGAACGGACGGGCCAACCAAACTGACCCAGTAGACGTCTGGCATCAGGTTAACGTGCCCATAGGCGCCATCATTCTGGACGTCGGCCCAATCCCGGTATTGATTGGGTGCAGGCGGGCCTTCAATGTACATGCGGAGATGCTCCGACAAGCCCATGACGGCTTTGCCTTCCAGATTGTAGACGACGCCAAATACTTCACATACACCGCCCTTGGCTCCGGTGGGAAATGGATCGTTGGGGTAGCGAAAGCGTGGCTGGAAGCAGCGCGGAACCGGTGTAGGAGTGGGCGTAGCCTTGGCCAGTCCGCAGTTGAACCATGTGGCCGGCGCCTCTCCATCGGCGCCTTGCTCGTTCTGCATAATGATCACTGGCGCAAACTCGGTGCTGAGCTTCTGCTCCGAGCCAGGCGCGCTCAGGATGAAATAGAACTCGTCGCCGGGCTTCGAATCAGCGTTGATGCTGAAGTTGGCGACTCCTGCTATTCCGTAGACGTCACTCGACCAGAGCTGCTTCCCATTTTGCACGATACGCGCCCGCACCTGGTAGCTGGCGATGGGAAACTGCTCTGCATTCTTCACCCAGCCGGCGATGCGTAATCGGCCCTCATAGCTGCTGACCCATTTGCGCGCCACATCGTTAGATATGCTGGGATGACCGCCTGCGCCAGAGATGCGCATTGGGCCTGGCGCGCCAAGCCAGTAGTATCTGTTGCCCGCAAGATCCCAGGGCAATGTCTGGAAGGTTAGGTTACCCCGTCCACTGGAATACACATAGTACCACTCCCTGTATCCCTGTTCTCCACAGTAGTCTTGCCTCGCGTCAGCCACGATGATACTGCGCAAGGGGAGAGGAGCAGGTAACTCTGGCAATGCTCCCAGGCTAGATTCACTCGCGATGAGATCACCGGCCGGTATCCAACCCGAGCGTGGCTCACCGACGCCCGCCTCCTTCTGAAGGACCAAATCGTTCGGCGCCTCGACCCAGTCAGCCAGAAGCCACGTCGTGTCCTTGTTGCGTCCCGTTGCGATGACCTTGGTCTGGGTAACGACTTCTCCCACAACGAGGTAGCCAAAGCCTGGCCCGGAGCGCACCTGTACTTTCCGCGCCATACTGCCACGGAGCGAAGCAACCGGGCGCGTGGCCGTTGGTGTAGGCGTCGGCGCCGGCCGGCATTTGCTCCGGCATTCCTGCGCTTCCTGTCGGATGGGGTCAAGCGCGAGTGCTTTGCCACACCACGTCGCGCCGGCTTGCAGGTTGGGCTTCGCTCCGGCGCACAAGGATTGGCCGTACGCTATGTAAGCGCCATACAGATCATCCTTCGTACCCATATAGGTGCAATCAAGAGCACAGACATCCTCCCACGCCTCAATTGCTGCATCATAGTGGCGCGCGGTCCATGCATCCTGGCCGGCGATGTATTGCGTTGCCAGACGCCCTCCGCGCTGTGCCTCTTCATTGTCAGGCGCGACTTGTAGTACACTATCCCACCATGACTGCGCCATTTTCGGATCACGCGTCCGCTCGGCTTGTCGCGCCAGCGTGCTACCGGCCATGATGTGCAGGCGACCCACTTGCTCCGTCTCAAACTGAGGATAAGATCGATACAGAGTTGTGGTGAGCTTCACTGCCTCCTGCCACGACTCAGCTGCTGCAAAACGATAGGCTAAATTTAACCTCTGACGCAACTCGTCACGTGGCGGCTCAGGAGGCCGGGTCGCTACCCATAGCAGAATGAGGAGGCCGGCCAGCAAAATGAGGGCGCCAGCGCCTGCCCAGGGCCGCCACTGACGTGGTATGCGCTCCCAGTCATGCCGCAGTACATCCCTCGCCCGCCATAAATAGCGTTGAGCCGCCTCGGTCGCAGTGGCGGGCGGACGCTCTATTTCCTTCCGCTGCTTCGCCTCAGCCAGCCATGCGCTCGCCGCGCGCCCCTCGATCTCGCAGTCCGGCCGGCGGCGTATGACCGCTTCGAGCAACTCAATAGCCGCCGCCCAGTGAGAGGCCCTGTATTCCGACAGCGCGTCATCGCCTAGCTTCCTCAACTCGGAGTCAGGTCGCCCCTCGCTCGTTTCTGTCGCTCCCTGGTCAACATCCGGCGCAGTCTCTGGCAGCGCCAATAGCCACTGTCCGAATGACGCGCAACCATCTATTGCATCACTCCACCAGACCTGCTCAAACAGACGGACGATGCCATTCCCCCACTGACGCAGTGATGCTAGAAGAACGCGATAGCGCCGGCCATCGCGTTGCATTTCGTGCTGTTCAAAGTAGGTTTCGCCGTAGGCGGCCGCGCGAATGGCAGGATCACACCAGGCAAGCATTTCGGCGATCAGGATGGCGCCGGCAAAGCGGTCCGCCTTGGCCTGCCAGAGACCTTCGGGCGCATGGCGTGGGGCATAACCGCTGGTGCCGCTGGCAAATGGCTCTGGCCGGTCGAGACCGGGCCCATAGAGGCCTTCGACATCGACCAGAGCCGCCCCTTCTCCTCCCGCCAACGCCGGCAGCAATACATTAGGCCCCGACAGATCGCAGTGCGCGACACCGCGTTGTTCCATGGCGGCCAAAATCTCGAGGAATGAGCGCGCCAAGACAAGGCACTGCGCCGGCGTCGGAGACGGCCAGCCTGGAGTATCCTGCGCCAGCATGACCTCCATCCAGGTTGGCCCTTCGATCCAGGGCATGATGACCGCGTAGAGGAGATCAGGATACTGGCGCAGCAGGGCCGGGTGACGTTGAGGGGTGAGCACCCCGCGATGGCATACTTGCATGCCGGGCAGCTCGCCGAAGGCGGCCAGCCGGCCTGCCAGGGTCACCAGACTCGGGTTGCAGAACTTCGGCTTGAATACCTTGAGCGCCCTTTTCTCTCCCCCGGGAGCGACCAACTGATAGACGATGGCCTGCCGGCCTTCTTGCCCATACGGCATGCCGGGCGCGGCCGGGTGCTCTCCGATATGATAGGGGACATCGTCAATGAGCAGCACATCACCTACATTGGGTTGAAAGGCCATAGTGCGCTTGCCTCCATGACCAACGAGAATATATCCGCCTTCTCGCCATCTGTCCGTTGTGCTATAGGACAGTCCTCTCGTCCGCTAAGGGTGATCCAAGAGTATTAGTGGCA
>CAIQJD010000877.1 GCA_903872005.1 uncultured bacterium
CGCGCCTGGCTGGAGCAGCAAGGCATTGACACCTCTGGCATCAGCGAAATCCGCGACGAGTTCACCGCCAGCTTCTTCGTCAGCACCGATCAGGACAACAACCAGATCGCCAGCTTCTATACCGGCGCGATGAGCAAGGCGCACACCCTCTCCTTCCGCCAGTGGGCCGGCAAACCCGTGGACATTGTCATCATCTCACCCAATGATCCGCAGGCGATGATCAACTACCCTGCCGAGTGCAAAGAACTGGGCATTCCCTACATCTACGATCCCAGCCAGCAGATCATTCGCCTGAGCGGCGAAGAGCTGCGCGCCGGCGCACAAGGGTCGCGCCTGCTCATCACCAACGAATACGAGTGTGAGATGATGAAGAAGAAGACCGGCCTTTCCGACGCCGGCTTGCGCGATCTGACCGAGACGCTCATCATCACCCGCGGCGAGCACGGCTCGACGATTATCAGCCCGGAGGGCGCGTTGGAAATCCCCGCGGTCGCTCCGACGGCCCTGGTCGAGCCTACCGGCGTCGGCGATGCCTACCGCGCCGGCATCATCAAAGGCATGGTGCATGGTCTACCCTGGGCAATCACCGGCCGCATGGCGAGCCTGGCCGCAACCTACGTGCTGGAACAACAGGGCACGCAGAACCATCGCTATACCCTGGAAGACTTCGAGCGGCGCTACGAGGCCGAATTCGGCCCGACGCCGGCATTGCGCGCGGCCCTGGCGCGCCGCTGCAGCGCCGGGGAGTGAGGCGTGGTCGGCGAGCTACGCAACCGTGGGGAGGCCATCAGCGCCGGCGCAACCTGGCAGGGGCGCCGCTTGAGCGACCACTCCGTCATCGAGCGGTTTCTGCTCGCTGACCGTATCTATGCCGCCTATGCCCTGGGCGACCTGGATCCGAAATACATCGAACGGACGCGTTGGTACGGCGCGCAGACGGCCGGCGAGTTGCGTTCCCTGGCCCTGATCTATAGCGGCCTGGAGCCGCCGGCCCTCTTCGTCATGGGCGATCCGCTGGGGTTGGCGGTCCTCCTGGGCAGCCTGCTCCGTGAGCGCTTCGTCTACGCGACGTTCCTGACCGAGCACCAACGGGCGCTTGAAGCCCAGTATGTCCTGGGCGAAGTGCGACACATGCGGCGCATGGCGCTGGCACGCGGTCTCTTCCGTCCCGACCATCGCCACGCCACGGAACGCCTGGGGCCGGCCGTCGCTGCCGAGTTACGCGAGTTGTACGCCCTGGATGGCGGAGGCGCGACCTTCTTCAACGCCGACGAGATGGTGAACGGCGTATTCTATGGGGTGCGCCGGCGTGGCCGACTCATTGCCGTCGCCGGCACGCACCTGACCGCGCCACAGCAACGCGTCGCTGCTGTCGGAAATGTGTTCACACACCCGGAGCATCGCGGACAGGGCTATGCCACTGCATGCGCCAGCCGCGTCAGCGAAGAATTGCTCGGCCACAACATGATGGTCGTGCTGAACGTGCGCTCCGATAACGCGCCGGCCATCCGGGTCTACCAACGTCTCGGCTACGTCGAGCATGGCCCGTTCCTGGAAGCGCCGGCCACCCGTCGCTCCGCGCCATAGGACGCCGGACACTACATGCGCATGGTAACATGGGAAACGCCCGGCTTCAGCGCAACCCGGCCGGGCGGCCCATCTACTTCAGATACTCTGTCGTGCAGAAGGAGAACATACAGTGACCAACCTCGTGAAACATGATGTCAAGGACCTGGGCCTGGCCGCGGCCGGCAAGCTCCGCATCGAATGGGCAGAACTGGAAATGCCCGTCCTGCGCCAAATCCGCGAGCGCTTCGCGAAGGAGCAACCTCTGAAGGGCGTGCGCCTCTCGGCGTGCTTGCACGTCACCACCGAGACCGCGAACCTGGCGCGCACCCTGCAGGCCGGCGGCGCTGACCTGGTGCTATGTGCGTCTAACCCACTCTCGACGCAAGACGACGTGGCGGCCTCACTGGTCGCCGATTTCGGCATCGCCACCTTCGCCATCAAGGGCGAAGACAACGCCACCTACTACGCTCACATCAAAGCCGCCCTCGACCATCAGCCGCACATCACCATGGACGACGGGGCTGACCTGGTTTCGACCCTGCACAAAGAGCGCACCGAGCTGATCCCGCAGATCATCGGCGGCACCGAAGAGACCACCACCGGCGTCATCCGCCTGCGCGCCATGGAACAGGAAGGCGCCCTGCTCTTCCCCATCCTGGCCGTCAATGACGCCATGACCAAGCACCTCTTCGATAACCGCTACGGCACCGGCCAGTCCACGCTGGACGGCATCGTGCGCGCCACCAATGTCCTGATCGCCGGCAAAGCGGTCGTTGTCGGCGGCTATGGTTGGTGCAGCCGCGGCATCGCCATGCGCGCCCGCGGCATGGGCGGCAACGTCATCGTCACCGAAATTGACCCCTTGCGCGCCCTGGAAGCAGTCATGGATGGCAACCGCGTCATGCCCATGTCCCAGGCTGCCGCCGAAGGCGACATCTTCGTCACCTCCACCGGCGACATCAGCGTCCTGGATACGCCGCACTTCCAGAAAATGAAAGACGGCGCCATCATCTGCAACTCCGGCCACTTCAACGTCGAGATCAACATTGACGCTCTCAGCAAGATGGCCGTTGCGCGGCGCATGGTGCGCGAATTCGTGGAAGAGTTCCGTCTGACGGACGGCCGGCGCATCTTCCTCCTCGCCGACGGCCGGCTGGTCAATCTCGCTGCCGCCGAAGGCCACCCGGCCAGCGTCATGGACATGTCCTTCGCCAACCAGGCCCTCGGCGCAGAATTCATGCGCACGAACGCTGCCAGGCTGGAAAAGCGCGTCTATTCTGTGCCGGCCGAGACCGACAAAGAGATCGCTCGCCTCAAGCTGGCCGCGATGGGCGTCCAGATTGACCAGCTCACCGCGCAACAGGCTGCCTATCTGGCCTCCTGGCGCGAAGGCACGTGATGCCCCGAACGCCGCGACAACGCAAGTCAAGTAATCAGCGCCTATAGAAAGGAGCCACCGGAAAAATGACTACCACGTTCATGTCATCGCCCAAGCTCTTCCTCACCTCAGAGTCTGTCACGGAAGGTCACCCCGACAAGGTATGTGACCAGGTTTCGGATGCCGTCCTCGACGCCATCCTGACCGACGATGCGGATGCCCGTGTCGCCTGCGAATGCTGCGCCACCACCGGCCTCGTCGTCGTCATGGGCGAAATCACCACCAGCACCTACGTAGACGTTGGCAAGCTGGTGCGCGAAGTCCTGACCGACATCGGCTACACCCGCGCCAAGTACGGCTTCGACGCCGAAACCTGCGGCGTCATTACTTCCATCAAGGAACAATCGCCGGACATCGCCCTGGGCGTAGACAAGGCCCTGGAAGCCAAGCGCGGCGAAATGACCGACGATCAGATCGAGGCCATTGGCGCCGGCGATCAAGGCATGATGGTCGGCTTCGCCTGCTCCGAGACGCCGGAATACATGCCCCTCTCCATCTCGCTGGCCCACCAATTGTGCCGCCGGCTGGCCGAAGTCCGCAAGAACAGGACCCTCCCGTACTTGCGCCCGGATGGCAAGTCGCAAGTCACGGTGGAGTACCACTACGGCAAGCCGGCGCGCATTGACACCGTCGTCGTCTCGGCGCAACATGATCCCAAAGTGACCCACGACCAGATCGAAGCCGACATCATCGAGCATGTCGTCAAGCCGGTCATCGGCAACCACCTGCTCGACGACAAGACCAGATACTACATCAATCCCACCGGCCGCTTCGTCACTGGCGGCCCCATGGGCGACAGTGGCCTGACCGGCCGCAAGATCATCGTGGACAGCTACGGCGGCATCGCCCGGCACGGCGGCGGCTGCTTCTCCGGCAAAGACCCCACCAAGGTGGATCGCTCCGGCGCGTACGCCGCCCGTTACATCGCCAAGAACCTGGTGGCCGCCGGCCTGGCCGAGCGGGTGGAGCTGCAGATCTCCTACGCCATCGGCGTGGCCCGCCCCACCTCGGTCAGCGTCGAAACCTTCGGCACCAACAGGGTTCCCGAAGAGAAGATCGTCGAGTTGATCAACAAGCACTTCGACCTGCGGCCGGCCGCCATCATCCGCGATCTGAACCTGCGCCGCCCCATCTTCCGCGCCACGGCCTCCTACGGCCACTTCGGGCGCAATGACATTGACGCCCCCTGGGAGCGTCTGGACAAAGTAGCGGCCCTGCGGAAAGAAGCCGGCCTGAGCTGAATTTTCTCTCACACGCACAGACCTGTGAGGTCTTGAAGACCTCACAGGTCTAACCGACTGTAGTGAACGCGATGCAGATCATCCTGACCCACGAGAACAGCGATTTCGACGCCGTGGCGGCCATGCTGGGCGCGTGGAAGCTCAATGCCGGCGCGTTGCCCGTCCTGCCGCGCCGGCCCAACCGCAATGTGCGCGACTTCCTCACCCTCTACTGGGACGCGCTCCCTTTCGTCCGCATTGAAGACATGCCGCGCCAGCCCATCGAGCGCGCCATCCTCGTGGACACCCAGGCATTCTCACCCCTCAAAGGGATGACGCCGGCCACGGCGCTGCACGTCATTGACCATCACCCGCTGACGCGCAAGCTGGACGCCAACGCCACCGCCCATACCGACGACACCGGCGCGACGACCACCATCCTGGTCGAGAGCATCGCCGAGGCGCGGCTGGCCGTCACACCCAGCGAAGCCACGCTACTCCTCCTGGGCATCTACGAGGATACCGGCAGCCTGTCCTATCTGACCACCACCTCGCGCGATGTCCGGGCCGCGGCCTGGCTCCTCGATCAAGGCGCCAACCTCTCGGTGGTCAACGACTTCCTGCACCACCCGATCAGCGAAGAGCAGCGCCGGCTCTACAACCAGTTGATCCAGGACGCCGAACCGTACCAGTTCGCCGGCCATGCCATCATGGTCGCCTGCGCCTCGGCCGGCGGCCTCGTCGAAGAGATCTCCACCCTGGCCCACAAGCTACAAGACCTCTACGATCCCGGCGCGCTCTTCGTCCTGGTGCAAATGGATGGCCACATCCAACTGGTCGCCCGCAGCACGACCGACGCCATTGACGTCTCCACCATCGCCGGCGCCTTCGGCGGCGGAGGCCACGGCAAGGCCGCCGCCGCCTTAATCCATGGCGCGACCCTGCGCGGCGTCCATGACCGCCTGGTAGGTCTGCTGGAACAGCACGTCCGACCCAGCACTACCGTCAGCGAGATCATGTCGCAAGGAGTCAACACATTGGACGCCGGCGCCACGGTCGCTGAAGCCGCGGCGCTCATGCGCCGGCTGGGCCATGAAGGCTTCCCGGTCATCGAGAAAGGCCGCGTCGTCGGCATCCTCACCCGTCGCGAGATAGACCGCGCCATGCAGCTCAAGCTCGGAGACGCGCCGGTCAACCTCTACATGACGCCGGGCGAAATCCAGGTGCAACCCGAAGACTCCGTAGAGCAACTGCAGCAGGTGATGACCGAATACGGCGTCGGCCAGGTGCCGGTGGTACGCGCCGGCCAACCCATCGGCATCGTCACCCGCACCGATCTCATCAAACTCTGGAGCGCCCCGCAACGCCGGCCCCCGGCTCCGCCCGACCTTTCGGCGCGCCTCACTCGCGTCCTGCCGCCCCGGCTGGAAGAAGTCCTGCGCCAGGCCGGCCGGCTGGCCGACGAAATGGACTACTCTCTCTACGTCGTCGGCGGCTTCGTGCGCGACCTGCTCCTCGACATCCCCAACCTCGACATGGACCTGGTGGTGGAAGGCGAGGCCATCAGGCTGGCGCGCAAGCTTTGCGGCAAGCTGGGCGGGCGCATCCGATCTCATTCGCGCTTTGGCACCGCCAAATGGCTGCCCGACCCGACAGCGCCGGCCCTGGTCGAGATCGGC
>CAIQJD010000878.1 GCA_903872005.1 uncultured bacterium
GCATGACGCCCGCGCGCTGGATACGACGCGCCTGATGTTGGAATTGATCGAGGCCCATCGGCGCGGCCGGCGCTATCATTCGGTGCTGGCGAATGTGCAATGCACCGAGCCGGCGAGCATCGCTGCTCGCATCGGGAACTATCCGGCCATCACGGGGCTGCGCGGGCCGGCGATCCTGCCGATCTATGATGCCAATGGCGACGTCAGCGCGCTGACGGTGAGTGTGGTCGTGCGCGAAGATGAGATGCGCGCTGTGGTGCAGCAGTTCCGGCAGTTGGGCAGCAAGGAGATCATCGTTTCGCCGGTGAGCTACATCTTCGACGCGACGTCGCGCTCCTTCGATGAGGTTTTGACGCGCCTCGGGCGCACGGATCGGGGCAAGGATGAAGGCTGAAGCGGAAAGAGACCCCAATGATTGATCTGGATCTGACGATACGGATAACCCGTGATGTGGCCGAGGCGCAGGCGACTATCTTGCGACGCGTGGCGCTTGACGAAATGGAAGCATCGCCACAGATCGCCGCCGGCCTGCGGCGCATCTTCGGCCGCGATCTTGCGCCGGCCGACGCGGTGGCGGAAATCCTGGCCGATGTGCGCCGGCGTGGCGACGCAGCGTTGCGTGAGTGGATGGAGCGCATTGACGGCGTCGCTCTGGAGAGCTTTGAGGTCAGTGCGGTGGAGTGGCGGGCGGGCGCGGCCGGCGTCGCGCCGGAGCTGGTTGAGGCGCTGCAATTGGCGGCCGAGCGCATTGAGGCGTTCCATCGCCGACAGCCGATCACGTCGTGGACGGAGTTTGGGCCGGCGGGGGCGCTGGGGCAGATCGTGCGGCCGCTGGAGCGGGTGGGTCTGTATGTGCCGGCCGGCAGCGCGCCGCTCCCCTCGTCGTTGCTGATGGCGGCCATCCCGGCGCGCGTCGCCGGCGTGGATGAGGTCATTGTCGCCACGCCGCCGGATCGGCGCACGGGGCAGGTCTCGCCGCTGATTTTGGCGGCTGCGGAGATTGCCGGGGTGCGGCGCGTCTTCAAGCTGGGCGGGGCGCAGGCCATCGCCGCGCTGGCGTTTGGGACGGAGCGCGTGCCGCGCGTGGACAAGATCTTGGGGCCAGGCAATCTCTTCGTCGTCCTGGCGAAGCGGATGGTCTATGGCATGGTCGCTATTGATGGGCTGCCCGGGCCTACGGAGACGCTGGTCGTTGCGGACGAGACGGCGCAGCCGGCCATCGTGGCGGCCGATCTGCTGGCGCAGGCGGAGCATGATCGGTTGTCGGCGGCGATTCTGTTGACGCCGTCTCTGGCTTTGGCCGAAGCGGCGCAGGCGGAAGTGCGCCGGCGGGGCGCAGCGTTGCCGCGTCGCGAGATCATCGCCGGGGCTTTGGCGGCGCGCAGCGGCATTGTGGTGACACGCGATCTGGCGGAAGCGGTGGCGCTGGCGAATGCATACGGGCCGGAGCATCTGTGCCTGTTGACGAGCGACCCATGGGCATGGGTGGGGCAGGTGCGGAACGCCGGCGGCATCTTTGTGGGCGAGGCATCGTTCGAGGTGCTGGGGGATTATGTGGCCGGCCCCAGCCATATCATGCCGACTGGCGGCACGGCGCGTTTCGCCTCGCCGGTCAATGTGGCGGATTTCGTCAAGATCATCAGCCTGGTGGGGTTGAATCGGGCGGAGATGGAGCGGATCGCGCCGGCGGCTATCCGCATCGCCGAAGCTGAGGGCTTGCAGGGGCATGCCGAAGCGGCGCGAGCCAGGCTGGGCCAGGGATAGCCGGGAGGCCGGCATGGATGAGCAGGAAGAGCGCCAGGAGCCGCCGGAGCAAGAGGAATATCGCTTCGATCCGCCGGATCTGGAGATGATTCGGCTGACGGCGCGCATGTCGGTCGGGTAGCGCATCCAGCGGTTGTTGGATGCGCGCGAGTTCGCGGTGGGGATGATCCGCGGCCGGCTGTGCGAGCAGTATCTGGAGTTGTCGAACCGGGAGCTGAATCTGAAGGTGCTGGAGGAGATCGAGCGTGCCAATCAGAGAAAGCCTCCCCGACTATAAGCCTGTTCCTGGAAGATGTAGAGCAGATGCGGGATTCGGTTCGTCGGGGCATCATGTTCAACATCATTGATATGGAACGCGGCGAGAAGGCTGACCTTGTCCGGCTGACGATGCCGGGGGCATTTGACGAGCAGTTGATAGATGATCAAGTGGAGGCGCTTGGCGCCGATGTGGCGGCCTTGTGGCGTTCGATCAAAGCCGCAAGACGGGTTGGTTCGTGAGTTGTGGGTTGAAGGAAACAGCGACTGTGAATATCACCGAATTCATTCGTCCAGACATCCTGGATATGGAAGAGTATCAGCCGGTCATCCCGCTGGATGTCTTGAGCGCCGAGCTGGGCATCCCTGAAGAGCGATTGGTCAAGCTGGACGCCAACGAGAATCCGTATGGCACGGCGCGGCGGGCGCGCGAAGCGGTGGCGGCGTGCGACACGCTGCACATCTATCCTGACCCGATGCAGAACAAGCTGCGGGATGCGTTGGCCGGCTTCTTGCGCCTGCCGCGCGAGCAGATCCTGGCCGGCGCCGGCGCGGATGAGCTGATTGACCTCCTGATGCGCCTGGTGTTGCGGCCGGGGGACGCGATCCTCAACTGCCCGCCGACGTTCGGCATGTACAGCTTCGATGCGGCGCTGCACGGGGCGCGCGTGGTTTCCGTGGCGCGCGATGCGGCGTTCCGGCTGGATCTGGCCGGCATTGAGCGGGCCGCGGCCCAGAGCGGGGCGCGGCTCCTCTTCGTCGCCTGTCCGAACAATCCGGATGGCGGGATCATTGCGCCCGACGAGCTGGAGCGGTTGCTGCGCCTGCCGTTGTTGGTGGTTCTGGATGAGGCATACGCCGAGTTCCGCGGCGCGGATTATAGCGACTGGCCGCTGCGTCACGACAATCTGGTCACGATGCGGACGTTCAGCAAGTGGGCCGGCCTGGCCGGGCTGCGCGTCGGGTATGGCATCTTCCCGGCCGGCTTGATGCCGCATCTGTGGAAGATCAAGCAGCCGTACAACATCAATCAGGCCGCGCAGGTTGCGGCTATCGCGGCGCTGGAAGCGGCCGACGAGATCATGGTCACGGTGCGCGCGATCATCGCCGAGCGGGCGCGGCTGATGGCCGGCCTGGGCGCGATCCCGTGGCTGCGGCCCTATCCCAGCCAGGCCAATTTCATCTTGTGCCGGGTCGCCGGCCGGCCGGCGCTCGATGTCAAGATGACGTTGCGCCGGCAGGGCATTTTGATTCGCCATTTCGACAAGCCGGGGGTTGCCGATTGAGTGCGTTTCAGCGTCGGCCGGCCGGATCAGACCGACGCGCTGTTGGCGGCGTTGGAAAGGATGTAAGGGGCGCTATGGGTGAGAGTGAGACGGCGCCGGCTCGAGCGGCGCGGCTCGAGCGGCGCAC